>NZ_DIHV01000086.1:0-54104 GCF_002420325.1 Marinobacter sp. UBA5687 | reverse complement strand
ACCGACATCAACGGCGCCAACCACCTGGGCAACGACGCGCTGATCTCCATGCTGTCTGAAGCGCGCGCCCAGTTCCTGGTGGAGCACGGCATTGAAGAGGCGGGCCACGATGGTGTGGGCATCATCGTCACGGATCTCGCGACCATGTATCAGGGTGAGTCCTTCTACCCGGACCTGCTGCGCTTTGAAGTGGGGCTGATGGATTTCAACAAATACGGCGGTGATTTCGTGTTCCGGGTCACCAAGGCCGACAGCGGGCAACCAGTGGCGCTGGCCAAGTACGGTTTCGTGTTCTTTAACTACCAGAGCCGGGAAGTAACCCCCATGCCCGAGAGCTTCCGCGCCCGGTTTGCCTGAGTATTACCCCTGCTGGCGCAACCGGCTCATACCCTGGCGATACAGGCTATAGGCCATGGTGCCGGCCAGCAGGTTGCCCACCAGAGCGCCGGACATCAGCCCGGTCAGCCCGGCCAGTTGCCCGCCAATCCAGAGCAGGGGCAGATAGCAGGCGAATAACCGCAGAGTGGAAATCAGCAGTGCGCGCATGGGCATGCCCAGTGCGTTGTTCACTGACACCATCAGAATACACACGCCAAGCCCGCTGTAGCTCAGTGGCACTCGCAGCAGATAGCTCACCAGAATGTCCTGCACTCCGGCATCGCGGCTGAACAGGCCAGAGACGAAGCCGGAGGCGGCCAGCCAGATCAGCCCGATGGCAAGCTGCCAGATCACGATAAAGCGCACCGCAATGCGAACCAGCTTGCGGATCTTCTCGACTTCTCCTGCCCCCAGCATGCGGCCGATCATTGGCGGCATGGACATGGTCAGGGCCAGCACTACCACAATGGAAAAGAACTCCAGACGAGTGCCCAGCCCCCAGGCGGCCACCGCAGCAGAGCCGAACCCTGCCACCAGTGCCGTGGCCAGCATGGCTGAGATAGGTGGCATCAGCTGGCTGACCATGGCCGGCGCCATGATGCCGCCAAGCTGGCGTACAGCCTGAGCCAGTTGCAGTTGGAGCAGGTCGAATCTTAGCCACTGGCGTTTGAGCAGGGTCGGGTAGACGATCAGCGCGCCAATGCCGAAGGCGGTGATGGTGGCCCAGGCGGCGCCGGGCAGACCCCAGCCGAACACGAAGATGTACAGCGGGTCCAGGGCGATGTTGAGCAGGCTGGTGATGATCATCATGTAGCCCGGCAGGCGGGTGTCGCCATTGGCGCGGCACACAGCGTAGCTGAAGTAGACCATGGCGCCGGTCCAGGCGGAGAGTAGCCAGGGTGCCCAGTATTCCCTGATGACTGGCCGCAGGGCCTGTTCGGCGCCGAGCAGGTCCAGGATCAGGTTTTGCAGGAGCCAGACCGACAGGCATAGAAGGAAAGCCAGGCCGGCCCCAATGGCGACCACCAGGCCGCCCAGGCGTTGGGCGCGCATGTCGTCGCCCTGGCCCAGTGTGCGGGAGATGATGGCGGTGGTGGCGATGCCCAGCCCTACGTACATGCCGCTGACCAGTTGTTGCATGGGCACGGTAAAGCCCAGCGCTGCCAGCGGGTCGCGGCCGAGTTGGCCGACGAAGGCGCTGTCGGTGAGCTGGAAGGTCATCAGCGAGAGCACGCCGAAGAGCATGGGCCAGGTCATGTGGTAGAGCTGGCGGCCCAGGGAGGCGTTTTGCAGGTGGTTTTGCACGTTAGCTTGAGGGCCTTGGTATTGAGTGTGGCGGGAATTCTAGCAGTTCTTGTGTCGGGTGCATGCACTCGGCTCAGATGCAAGCGACCGAGCGGGGTGGGCTTTCCAAAAAACGCTCCTTCGGCACATCCATGTGGCGCTTCTGCTCCGCCATCCCTGGCTCCGCAAATTTTTGGAAAGCCCACCCCACCCGGTCACCCGGACCGTGGTGCAATACCCTGTAGTCTATCGATCAACAGGGGTTTGGAGGTTCAATGAATATCAGAGCACACTCAAAGCCGCATCGTAATCCGGCTCGTTCTTGATCTCGTTGACCAGTTCGCTGTGGATTACCTTGTTGTTCTCGTCCAGTACCACCACCGCGCGGGCGCAGAGGCCGGCGAGGGGGCCGTTCTGGATGGCCACGCCGTAGTCCTGCTGGAAGCTGTAGTTGCGGAAAGTGGACAGGGTTTCCACGTTTTTCAGGCCTTCGGCGCCACAGAAACGGGAAGCGGCGAAGGGCAGGTCGGCGGAGATAACGAGTACTACGGTGTTGTCGAGGTTGCCGGCTTTTTCGTTGAACTTGCGCGTGCTGGCGGCGCATACACCGGTGTCGATGCTGGGGATGATGTTGAGGATTTTGCGTTTGCCGGCCCAGTTGTCGAGTTTGACTTCTTCCAGTCCGCTGCTGGTCAGAGTGAAGGGCGGTACGTTGTCGCCCGGCTGGGGGAATTTTCCGCTCAGTTCAATGGGGTTGCCGTCGAGGGTGACGTTGCTCATATGCTGCTCCTGAGTTTGTTGAGAGTTCCTTGGCTTTATGTTCTGCAACTTACTCTGTGTAGCTTACTTTGGATGACTTTTCATCCCCGACTTTAGCTAGATCATGCTCGTGCGAGCCTTTCAGGCGCTGGCTTTTCCGGTTTCGAAGGCTTTCGCCGGGTAGCGCTGTACCAGCAGCAGGTAGCCGATCATGGCCAGTCCGGCGCAGGTGGCGATGACGGTGGCCATCACCAGAGGGGTGCCATTGTGCAGGGCTCCGACGATGGCGCCGGCGATGGCGGCGGCGCTCATCTGGATAAATCCAAAAAGCGCGGAGGCGGAGCCAGCCATGGTGGGGAAGTTGGCCAGGGCGCCGGCCATGCACTGGGGCAGTACCAGGCCGGTACCGGCCATGAAGATGGCCTGGGGAATCATCACCGCCCACGGGCTGTAAACCTGTTGGTAGGCCAGGAGCGCCATGATGGCGCCGCCGGCCAGGGCGGTGACCAGGCCGTAGAACAGGATCTGATCCGGGCCCAGGTAACGCGCCAGTCGGATGGAGCCCAGATTACCAGCGATGTAGCCCACCACGATGGCGGCGAAGTAGAAGCCGAAGTGCTCCGGCTGAACCCCCAGTACGTCAATCAGCACGAAGGACGCGCCGGACAGGAAGGCAAACAGCCCGCCGTAGATGGCAGCGTTGGTCAGGGTGTAGCCAATGAAGCTGGCGTCGGTGCTGATGCGCCGGTAGTTGGCGAACAGGTGGCACAGGCGCAGGGGCTGGCGATACTCCGGTTTCAGGGGCTCAGGGATGCCAAAGGCGGTGACCGCGGCCATGACCAGGGCGTAGCCGCCCATGGCGATGAAGATCCAGTGCCAGCTGAGACCACTAACCATCAGGCCGCCCAGGGTAGGGGCCACCGCCGGTGCCAGGGCCATGATGCTGGCCAGCAGGGCGAGGATTTTGGCGGCTTCCCAAGGGGTATAGATGTCGCGGATGATGGCGCGACCCAGCACAGGGCCAGCGGAGCCGCCCAGGGCTTGCAGGAACCGGAACAGCTGCAGGGTTTCGATGTTGTTGGCCAGGGCGCAGCCGATGCTCGCAACAGTAAAGAGCAGGAAGCCACCGATCATGATGGGTTTGCGGCCGAAGCGGTCGGCCAGCGGCCCGCAGATGAGTTGTGCTATGGCGAAGCCGGCCAGGTAGACGCTCAGAGTCAGCTGGACCTGATCGGTGCCGGCATCGAAGTCGGCGCCGATCTGGGGCAATGCTGGCAGGTACATGTCCACGGCCAGTGGCCCGAGGGCGACGGCGGCGGCCAGCAGTATGGTTGTCCAGATGCTTGTGAGTGCTAACACTATTTGTCCTGACTTTAGAGTTGCGCTAGGTCGACGATTGACGTGAAGTCTAGGGTTTATGGTGCGTTTGGATAACGGCTTGTAGCCTCATGCAATACATGAACAAAACTGATTGATTAATCGTTCAGCCCGTTCATGGTCGCTGCAACCGAATTCACCTGGTTGCGTACCCAGCGGTGGGCCGGGTCATTCTGGTGCCTTCGGTGCCATAGCATCAGCAGGGTAAAGGGCTTGTAGTCGAAGGGAAGTGGAACCCAGGCGAAGTCCCGCATGAGTTGTGCGCTCATGCGTTCCGGGGCGGTGGCCAGCATGTCGGTGCCGCGGAGGAATTCGGGCAGGCCGGAGAAGTTGGAGACGGTGACCACGTTGCGGCGGTCCAGGCCCTTGGCGTGCAGGGTGTTTTCAAAGCCGGGTCGTTCGCCGGTGGCGAACATCAGGGCGATGTGATCGGCTTTCAGGTATTCGGCCAGATCTGTCGGCGCGTTGCGTTGGTTTGGGTCATAGAACACTACCATGCGGTCCGCCATCAGGCCCCGTTGCATGATGTCCGTGGTTTCCGGTGCGTGCGGGCTGATGATCAGGTCGCAGGCTTCTTTGCGCAGCATGTCGGCGTTGGGGATGCCGGAGGGAATCACCTGTAGCCGGATGCCCGGGGCCTGCTGCCGCAGGATTCGGAGCAGCCCGGGCAGAAGCAGATCCCGCTGGTAATCGTTGGCGGCAATGGTGAAGGTGAATTCCGCCGACGCCGGTTCGAAGGGCGGCCCGGAGGGCAGGGTGCGCAGATCATCCAGCAGTTGGCGGATGTGGGGGCCGGTGCGCAGGGCGTAGTCGGTGGGTACAATGCCGCGCCCTGATTTCACAAACAGGGGGTCGCCGAAGGCCTGTCTCAGGCGCTCGAGGGTGTGGCTCACGGCCGATTGGGTAACGCCCAGGCGAACCGCCGCCCGGGACACGCTGCCCTCATCCAGAACCGCCACAAACGTTGCCAGGGATCGCAGATCCAGGCTCAACATATCAACAGGTTTCATGGGTGGCAGTTTAAAGCAGGGAAGACGGAAAGTCAGCGGTGGAAAGCGCTCCCTGCCACCTGCCGCTTGTGAAAGTAGTATCAGTCAGACCTTGCAGCCAACCAGTCGGCCAGCTCAAGCCAGGACGCCCGGGGCGCTTTGCTTCCGGCCAGTATCCCCATGTGCCCGCCGGGGGCCACCCGGAAGGTCTTATCCGTGGAGCTGACGTGGTCCATCACTCGCTTGGCGGCACCGGGTGTAGCGAGGGTGTCCTCCTGGCCGGCGATGGCCAGTAAGTTGGCGTTTACGTTCTCCAGTCGAGCGAAGTCGTCGCCAATCTGGATCTGGCCTTTGGCCAACTGGTTATCAATCCAGACCCGGACCACGGTGTCCTGAATGACACCGCCGGGGTAGGCCACCATTCGGTCCAGAAAGGCCGAGGTGGTGGCATGGTTGGTGACGAATTCGCGGTCGCCCAGTCGCACGATCAACTCCCAGTAGCCCATCACACTGCCAACCGGGTTGGTTAACTTGAAGCCGATGGTGTTGGCCCAGCCCGGGGTGTGGAACCAGTGCGGTTTCATGTCGTGGAGCCGGAAACCGGTTCGCTTGCGCACTAGTTCTGCAACGTCTGCAATTCGTTGATACATCCAGCCAATCAGGCCGGAAGCATGGCTGTCGATGGGCAGGCCCAGGACGATGGCGTTGCGGATGTGCTGGTCCTTGCTGAGGGCAGAGTAGAACAGCGTGAACATGCCGCCCATGCTCCAGCCATGCAGTGACAGTTCCTGTTCCCCACTGTGTTCCCGGACCCGATTCAGATACTCCGGCAGGAATTCGGCAACATAGGTATGCATGTTGTAGTGGGTATGTTCCCGGCCCGGCATACCCCAGTCGATCAGATAGACCTCAAATCCTCTGGCTCGAAGGAAACGCACCAGACTTCGCTGGGGAAACAGATCATAGATCAGCATATTCACGGCCAGAGGAGGAATGATGACGATCGGCGTGCGGTGGGTCTTGCGTTCTACCGGGATCACCATGCCATCCAGTTCAATGAAATCCTCCTCCAGCGGCGGATAGTATCGCAGGCTCACCAGCCCATTGCTGTGCAAGGTCTCGAACGGGGTCTGGCCTGCCTGTACCAGGCTGGCCGCCCGGAAAATCCGGTCGAAGGCATTGCCAGCGTAGAGTGCGCTCTGGCGGGCGAGGCCGGAGGAGGTCTTGATAGCGGATTTCAGGGGGTTGCGCATAGGGTGTCCGGTGTAGCTGCGGTGCGTGTGGAGTCAGATAATAGAGTGGATTCATTCCCCCAGCCATGGCAAGACTGTCACATCCGGTCGGCGTTTTGGTCACTTCGGGCCACTGCCCAAGCGGCTGCCAGGTTGCTATGATTGCGGGCTTCGGAAACAACAACCACAACAGGATGCCCATGCTCAGTTTCCTGCCTGCCCCCGTTATTGGCGTGCTTAATTCCCTGCTACTAGGCCTGAACACCGTGTTCTGGTGCCTGCTGCTCTATATCCCCGCGGTGCTCAAGCTGGTTATTCCGCATAAGGGTTTCCGGGTGTTGTGCACCCGCGTGATCATCTGGATTTCGGAGTCGTGGGTGGCCTGCAATACGGGCTGGATGAAGCTCACCCACAATACCCGCTGGCACGTGGAAGGCGCTGATAAGCTCAAGCGCGAGAGCTGGTATCTGGTGCTCAGCAATCATCAGAGCTGGGTGGATATCCTCGCCATGCAGCGGGTGTTCAACCGGCGGGCGCCGTTTCTGAAGTTCTTTCTCAAGCAACAGCTGATCTGGGTCCCGGTGATCGGCCTGGCCTGGTGGGGGCTGGATTTCCCGTTTATGAAACGCTACACCCGGGAGTACCTGATCAAGCATCCGGAAAAACGGGGCGATGACCTGAAGGCGACCCGTAAGGCCTGTGAGAAATTCCGCTACACGCCGGTGAGTGTGATGAACTTTGTCGAAGGCACCCGTTTTACACCGGCCAAGCACGACCGGCAGAAGTCACCGTACCAGCATTTGCTGGTGCCCAAGGCCGGTGGAGTGGCCTTTGTGCTGGATGCCATGGGGGATTCCATTGATACCCTGGTGGATGTCACGATTGCCTATCCCGATGGCGCTCCAACGTTCTGGGACTTCATTTGTGGGCGGGTGCCGGAGATCCGGATGAGCATTGATACCCAGACCATTCCGGAACACCTCAAGGGCAGGGATTACTCTGAGGACGCCGAGCACCGCCGCAACGTCAAGGACTGGTTGGGCGATCTGTGGCGTGCCAAAGACGAGCGGCTGGGGCGAATGCTGGCCCGGCAGGACCAGAACCCTAGCTGATGCCGTCCCGGGTCAGTCGTCGTCTTCGACCTGATCCGGGTGTTCCTTCTTGAACCTTTCCCACTCTTCCCAGTCATGGGGAGTGCCGGCATGGGGCCGTTTCAAATGCCTGGCATGCTCCATGGCATTGTGGCGCAGGCTGTGGTCGGGCTCTTCTTCTTCCTTGTCGAAGCCGTACTTTCGCAGAAATTCCTGAGGACTGATGGGCATAACACACCTCCTGAAAACAGAAGACCTCTGAACAGATACGGTGTGTCTGCCCGGCTGGTTTTCAACCCTTGTCGTCGGTTCCGGGATTAATGTCCTCGGCCTCGAGCAGTTTGAAGTTGATCTGCCGACGCTCTTCGTCCACACCGGAAAAACTCACGGTTACCCGCTGGTCCAGCTGGAAGATCCGGCCGTTCTTGTTGTGCACCAGGCGCAGCGTAACCGGATCAAAGCTGAACTTGCCCTCCAGATCCTTGCAACTGACAAAGCCTTCCAGGCCGTTGCAATCCAGGCGGACGAAAAACCCCGACGGCATGGTGCGGGTAATGGTGCCTTCCATCGGATCTGCCGGCAGGCCTTTGGCGTAATCGCTCTTGAGCCAGGCCTCCAGGGTGTTGGCAGCCATGCGGGCGCGGAACTGGGTGGTCTGGAGACTCTCCAGCTGCTGCGGGTTCAGGGCCTTGATGGGTTGATCCCAGAGTGCGGCCTTGATCAGACGGTGCACGTAGAAGTCCGAGAACTTGCGCAGCGGTGAAGTAAAGGTGGTGTAGGCCGCCAGTCCCATACCCTGATGCGGAGCAGGCTCGAAGCCCAGTTCGGCCCGGGCCAGTTGGCGCGAGAGAATGGACTTGACCGGCACATCGGCCTGCAGGCCATCGGTGTGTTTCATCAACGCCTTGAAGCCTTCGGCACTGGTGGCATCCAGTTCGGCCAGATGTGGGGCGTAACCTTCCAGCAGTTTACGGATATTGTCGGCGCGGTCGTCCCGCAGCCCCGGATGCTGGATGAACAGGCCTTGCCCCTGCTTTTGCAGGAAATCGGCCGCACAACGATTGGCCGCAACCATGCATTCTTCCACCAGCCGGTGGGCTTCGTTCTGCACTGCCGGTTCAATCACCCGGATCCGCTTGTTTTCGTCCAGACGCAACCGGAATTCGGGGCGATCATTGCTCAGTAACGCGTGCTCCGAGCGCCATTTGCGCAGGGCAGTGGCGGCCTGATGCAGCTGGTCCAGGCTGTTGGCGACGGCTTCGGGCAAGGCCTTGATGTCATCGTCTTCCCGACCTTCAATCAGGTGTGACACCAGCTCATAGCTCAGCTTGCCCTGGGAGCGGATGACGGCCTGGCGAAAGCTGTAGTCGCCCAGGCTGCCATCGTTGTTCACCTGCAGGTCGCACACCAGGGCCAACCGGGGTACCTCTGGCATCAGCGAGCACAGGCGGGTGCTGATGGCGTCCGGTAACATCGGCAGTGGCTCACCCGGGAAATAGATGGCGGTGGCGCGGTTAAAGGCTTCTTCTTCGGCCGGGCTGCCCGGCTCGATCATCGCGGTCGGGTCGGCGATGGCGATGGACAGGGTCCAGCCAGTGGCATTCGGGGTTGCCATCAGGGCATCGTCCATATCCTGGGTGCCCGGACTGTCGATGGTCACGTAGGGCTGTTCGGTACGGTCTTCCCGGCCCTCGCGGTGTGAGGTAACGGATTCCTCAGTAAGGGTGTCGGCCTGCTTCTGCACTTCTTCCGGCCAGGCATCGGCCAAATCAAAGTTGGCCAGGGTGAAGGCCCGTTCGATGCCCGGCTCACCGGCCTTGCCGATCACCCGTAGCACCTTCGCCTGGCCCTTGCCGTCCTTGATCGGATGGCGGTGAATCTGGCAGTAGATGAAATCATCGGGCTGGGCGCCCATGCGTTCTTTCGGCGGAATAAAAATCCAGCGGTTAATGCCCGGGGTTTCCGGTGCCACGAAGTGGCCTTTGCCCTTGATCAGATAGCGACCCACGAAGGTGGTCAGGTGCGATTCCAGCAGCTCGTCGACAACGCCCTGGGTCTTGCCTTTTTCCACTTCGTGTTCGGTGACATTGACCCGATCACCGGGCAGGACTTTCTGCATTTCCTCGGGAGGCAGAAACACATCCCGCCCTTCATCCAGGGCCACAAAGCCGAAACGACCGTTGGTGGACTTGACGGTACCGGGGAAGACCACCTTGTTCTGTTTGATGTCGGTTTTCAGCTGGCGCAACTGATTGAGAGCGTCGGCGTTGAGCATGAAGAGATAACCTGAATAAAAAAGTGTGTTGCAGCGGAGTATAACGGTTCTGCCAGTGCGAGTCAGATCTGTCAGGCCGGATGAATGGCCTCGCCGGTGCCCGTGCGGATGCAGACCCGATTCCGGCCGTTTCGCTTGGCCTCGTACAGAGCCTGGTCTGCGTTGCGCAGCAGGACATCGAGATCTTCACCGGGCTGGCAAAAATAGCCGCCAACACTGATGGTTACCGGTGTTCCGGTGCGCTGGCTTTCCTGCTCGACGCTGGCGCGAATACGACAGGCGATCTGCTCCAGCGTGGCGGCATCGCAGGGTGAGAGCAGGACTACAAACTCGTCGCCACCCCAGCGACCGGGGTGGTCGTAGGGCCGAACCGCCGCTTTCAGCCAGAGCGCAACCCGGCACAGAATCTCGTCTCCGGCCTGATGGCCCTGGCTGTCGTTGATGGCTTTGAAGTGGTCTATGTCCAGCCACAGAAGCCCGAAGCCCTTCTGCTCCCTTTCCGCGCGCTGGATCTCTTCATTCATCACCTCGTCCAGGCCTCTCCGGTTCTTCAGGCCGGTCAGGGCATCGACCCGGGCCAGGCGCTGCAGCTCTTCGGTGCGGTGGGCCACCTTCTGTTCCAGCTCGCGGGTGGTATCTTGCAGGGAGTGGGACATTTTTTCGAAATGATCCACCAGGCGGCCGATCTCGTTGTCCGGTTTTGGCAGGTAGGGCAGATCAAAGCGCCCGTCCCGCAGCCGATGCACGGCTTCCTCGAGGCTGATGACCGGGCGCAGAATGCGGGACTGTATGATCTGGTGGAACAGCACCAGGGTCACCAGCAGGCTGAGCAGGAACACCGCGATCAGGGGCCAGAGGTAGCTTCGGGGAATCAGCGTATCCAGGTCCAGCAGGGTAATCTCAAACCAGCCAATGGCGGGCAGAAAGGCCACGCCGGCCAGATGCTTGCGGCCATCCACCGACACAAACCCGCTTTCCACCGCGCCATCTTCGCCATCACGCTGTTTGAGCATCTGCAGCATGCCCAGAATCTGCTGTTTGTCCTGGGGATCGTCGAACAGCAGATCCACGGTGTTTTTCTGGCCTTCGGGTTTGATGATGGTGGCAAAATCGATGTAGTTGCGATCGCGGTACAGTTGGATGGCGCCGTTATAGTCCACGAACAGGGTGGTAATGCCGTCCTGGCCGATGTCGACAATGTCCTGCAGAAAGTCGTCCAGATTCAGGCCGGTACCCACCATGCCGACGATGTTGTTGTCGGCATCGCGCATGAGCACGTCTATCCACAGCTTGGTAACGCCAAGTTCGGTATCGGGATTGACGTTCAGGTGAAAGTCGCGGCCCTCGTCAATGAGCTGGAAGAACCAGGCATCGTCGGGTTTGCCGGGGTTCAGTACATAGCGGAATTGCTGGCCGGCATACTCGTTATTGGCATTGTTGTAGTAGTAATGACCGTTGGCGTGAAGGGCCACAAAGTAGCTGTTATCCCGGAAGTTGCTGCGGAAGCTCTCCATCTGGCGGATGGCAAGGGTTTTCAGGGTTGGGTCATCGGGGGATTGGGCCCATTGAATCAAGGCAGAAGAGTTGGCCATTTGCCGGGCCAGCCCGATTTCCCGTTCCAGGGACTGCAGCAGCCGGGCGCTGTCATAGCGCACCTGGATTTCGGCCACCTGCTGGCCCCAGCGTTCAATAATATCTTCCGATAACGCCCGGTAGGCCAGCCAGGAAGCGGTACCCGCCGCGACGATCAGCACCGCGGCCAGCCCGAGAAAGCGGGTTTTGAGGCTCAAAATGTTTCCTTGCCTAATGTGTTCCGAATCTATCTTCCATCATAGAACAGTGCGGGGCTCTCGTGTAGAAAAAATAGGCAGACTTTGGGCGCAGACCTGCAACCTGCGCCCTTTCATAGCCCCGCAGGGGAACCATCAGTTGTGTTGGTTGAACACCCGCGTCTGGCCCTGGTCGTTGAACAGAATAACCTTGTAGTGATCTTTCCGGTCGCCCATCTCCATACCCGGAGAGCCCGCCGGCATACCCGGTACGCTCAGGCCGGTGGCCTTGGGGGCTTCCGCCAGCAGGCGCTTGATGTCGTCTGCCGGCACATGGCCTTCAATCACATAACCGTCGACAAAGGCGGTATGGCAACTGCCCAGACCCGGAATCAGCCCGGCTTCGGCTTTGATCCTGCCCATGTCGTCGCTGTTGGTGGCGGTGACATCAAAACCGTTTTCTTCCAGATGGTCGATCCAGTCGCCGCAGCAGCCGCACGTGGGGGATTTGTACACGTGAATGCTCTGGGCCGCACCGCCGGCAAGGGCGGTGGTGCTGAATCCCAGGGCAGCCATCAGGCCGAGGGCAAGGGTGTGTTTTCTCATGGTGATTACCTCAGTGATGTTGATCGGAGTTGTCCGAGTTAGAGCCGGAGAGCCAGAACCACCAGACAATGGCAGCCATCAGGGCGAGACCACCGGCATTGACCAGAAAGGTTGTCATCAGTTCCGCTCCTCTGCTGATACCTGGGGTTGGCTGGTCTTGAACAGCCGCAGCCGGTTGGCGTTGGAAACCACCGTCACTGAAGACAGCGACATGGCGGCGCCGGCCAGGATCGGACTCATCAGGATGCCCCACACAGGGTAGAGCAGGCCGGCGGCCACCGGAATACCCAAGGAGTTATAGATAAAGGCCCCGAACAGGTTCTGGTGAATGTTCTTCACCGTTGCCCGGGAGATCTCGATGGCGTCTGGCACCCCGTGCAGGGAACCGCGCATCAGGGTGATGGACGCACTTTCAATGGCCACGTCGGTGCCGGTTCCGATGGCAAAGCCGACGTCCGCAGCTGCCAGCGCCGGGGCATCGTTGATGCCATCCCCCACCATGGCCACCGTGTAGCCTTTGCCCCGCATTTCGCTGACCACTTCGGCTTTGTCCTCCGGCAACACCTCGGCCCGGTAGTCATCGATGCCGGCCTTGGCCGCAATGGCCTTGGCGGTGGCATCGACATCGCCGGTGACCATCATCACCTTGATGCCAGCGTCGTGAAGGCGCCGGATGGCAGCCTCGGAATCCGGTTTAATGGCATCGGCCACGCCGATGACACCCAATACTTGCTGGCCCACCGCCAGGAACAGCGGCGTACCGGCTTCCCGGGTAATGGTTTTGGCGGCATCATCCAGAGCCTCGACAGACAGCCCTTCGGCTTCCAGCCAGCGCCGATTGCCCAGGCGTACCGGTTCGCTATCAAGCTTGCCTTGCACACCTTTGCCATTGAGCGCTTCAAAGCCGGAGACCAGTTCTGGCTCAATATCGTTCTCGCGGGCCCGGTCCAGAATGGCTTCTGCCAGCGGATGCTCGGAATGCTGCTCCAGCCCGGCGGCTAATGCCAGCAGGCGTTTCTCATCGCCGTTTGTCGCGTGCACCCGGGTTACCGCGGGATGGCCCTCGGTAATGGTGCCGGTTTTATCCAGAATCACCAGATCGATTTTTCCGGCAGTCTGCAAGGCATCGCCCTGGCGAATCAGCGCACCGTACTCTGCTGCCTTGCCGACACCCACCATCACCGACATGGGCGTGGCCAGCCCCAACGCGCAGGGGCAGGCAATGATCAGTACCGTGGTGGCGGCCACCATCATGTGCACCACCGCCGGCTCCGGCCCGACGTTGTACCAGACCAGCGCCGACACCACGGCAATCAGCATCACCGTGGGCACGAACACCGAAGAGATCTTGTCTGCGAGCCGGCCAATGGCGGGTTTCGAGCCCTGGGCCTTTTTCACCAGCTTGATGATCTGGGCCAGCGCGGTCTCGCTGCCCACCCGGGTAGCTTCATAAATAATCGAGCCGTGGGTGTTCAGAGTACCGGCCGAGACCTCATCGCCTTCGCCCTTGCCCACCGGCATGGGCTCACCGGTCAGCATGCTTTCATCGATGCGGGTGGTGCCTTCGGCAATCACCCCGTCCACCGGCAGCTTCTCGCCCGGGCGCACCCGGATGCGGTCGCCTTTCTGAACCTCTTCAACGGGAATATCCTGCTCCTGGCCGTCGCGGATCACCCGGGCCGTTTTCGCCCGTAAATCGAGCAGCCGGCGCACCGCTTCCGAGGTCTTGCCCTTGGCCCGCAACTCCAGGGCCTGGCCCAGATTGATCAGGCCAATGATCATCGCCGAAGCCTCGAAATACACATGGCGAGCCATCTCCGGCAGCGCCTCCGGCGCACTGGCCACCACGATCGAATATAGCCAGGCGGTGCCGGTACCCAGAGCAATCAGCGTGTCCATATTGGCGTTATGATGTTTGAACGCCTTCCAGGCACCGGTGTAGAAATGCCCGCCGGTGGCAATCATCACCCCCAGAGTGAGAATGCCCAGATTAATCCAGGTAAGCTGATTGGCCTCGGTCACCATCATCGACCCGAAGCCCATGCCCCAGATCATCAACCCAAGGCCCAGCCCCAGACTAATGGCCATCTTCACCAGCAGTACCTTGTACTGCTTCTTGTCCTCTTCCTGCTTGCGGTCGTCGGCGGCATCCGCGTCTTCAATCACCCGGGCACCATAACCCGCACTCTCCACCGCCTGCACCAGCGCCTGCGGATCGGCATCACCGCTGGCGGTCGCGGTGCTGTCCGCCAGATTCATATGAGCGTGAGTGACACCGGGGACCGACATCAACGCCTTCTCAATGGTATTCACACAGGATGCACAGGTGGCCCCACTGACCGCCAGCGCGATCTGCCCGTCGCCGGCATCCGATGGCTCGACGTCGGTCGAGGCGGCCGGTGTATCCGGGTCCGGCGCCTTAGCAGCGGCGGACTTGCCTTTTTTGGATGCGCAGCAACTGCCGGAGGGTTCGCTATGAACCAAAGGCTCCGCCGGGTAGCCAGCCTCTGTCACAATCCGTGCCGCCTCGGCGCTATCCACGTCCTCGGGCAGGGCCACGGTCTGCTCGTCGAGATTCACCTCCACCCGCTCGGTGCTACCGGTCAGCGGCTCCAGAGCATGACGAATCTTCTTCGCACAACCCTGACAAGAGGCGCCGGAAATACTCAGCGCTGTTTTCAGAACCGATGCTTCACTCATTACTCAAGACTCCTCACAGCAGGATGATGACGAAGGATCATCCCAATGTTCGATTAACCGACAAATCGTATGTCCATCCGGCGTACCATCGGGCATGTCCTGCCAGGTGGACAATGCCGACACCATCCGCGCCCGCAACTTCTGCAACTCCGAAATCTCCCGCTCAACCTCCGCCAGCCGCTGCTGGAACACATCCCGAACCATCGGGCAGGGCGAATGATGATCGTCCGCCTGCTCCAGAATCTGCCGTATCTCCGGCAGAGAAAACCCCAGCTGCCGTGCCTTGCGCGCAAACCGTAACCGGCGCAGATCCTCGGCATCGTATTGCTGATAGTTGTTGTCCGGATTCCGGGTAGGGCGCAACAAGCCCTCCCGGGTGTAAAACCGGACGGTATCCGGGTTAACCCCGGCGGCGGTGGCGATTTCTTTGACTTTCATAAGCAATGTCCAGCAAAAAACGAAGACCAGATACCGGGAAACCACGGATCAAGTCAGCGGAGTGCTGGTGCGGGGGTAGCCCTTCCGAAAATGTTCGGAGCCATGGATGGCGGAGACAAGCGTACAGGGATGTACTCGCAGCGGTTTTCGGAAGGGCTACCCCCGTGCCGGCACGGCAAACTCACTACGTTGAAGATTAGACTAAAACCTGTGACCAACTCACAGGTCAAAGGTTTTCGGAGAGAAATTCAGGAAGAAGCGTTTTTCGAACGCAGAAACACACCGCATGATTTGCACTGATCCGGCGCCATCAGCTTCGCCTGCCAGCCAATTTTCACGCCACAGGCAGGGCACCTCAGCCGCAACTGCAGAACCACAATCGGCGCCACCAGCAACGCCAGCAACACCCCCAGCGACCCCCAGTCATCGCCGGACGACAGCCCCAACTGACTGCTGAACACCAGCACTACAATCAACGCCACAAACGCAAACACAAAATAATTTCGGTTCCACCGCTCCCAGCGGCGAAGCTGTGCATCCTGCTCCGAAGTCAGATATCTGGCCGACATAATGCTCTCGTGACAAACCGTTGAAAGTGAAGTGTGGAGTTCTGGCCCGGTAATTACAAACCGGAACCGACGGGCAGGCCCGGAATCAGAATGCCTTCCGCAAGCGCCCGCTCAAGATCGGCCGCCGGAATCGGCCGGCTGATCAGATAGCCCTGGGCCAGATTGCATCGGTGCGCTTTCAGGAAGTTCAGTTGCTCCTCCGTCTCGACGCCTTCAGCCACTACCTGAATGCCCAGGTTGTGGGCCAGATTGATCACCGCCCGGGTAATCACCGCATCATCGTGGCGCTCAGTGACGTCGGTAATGAACGACCGGTCAATCTTCAGCAGGTCGACCGGGAAATCTCTCAGATAGCCCAGCGACGAGTAACCAACCCCGAAGTCATCAATCGCCAGATGCACACCCAACTGGTGCAGCTGGGATAACTGATTGAGGTTGTGCTCGATGTTCTGGATAAAGATTTCCTCAGTCAGTTCCACCTCCAGCCTCGACGGATCCACCGCCTCCGATGCCAGGGTTGAACGGATATGGTCAATCAGGGAATCGTCATCCAGTTCGCGGCCAGACAGATTCACCGCGACTCTCAGGTGCTCACAGGGCGTACCTTTCCAGCGTGCCAGTTGACGGCAGGCGGCCAGTACCACCCAGCGGCCGATCTCGGTAATCCGGCCGCTTTCCTCAGCCAGCGGAATAAACTCCACCGGAGGCAGGAGCCCGCGAACCGGGTGTTGCCAGCGAATCAGCGCCTCGACACTGTTGATCTGGCCGGTGTCGAGATTGAGCTGGGGCTGGAAGTAAAGCACGAATTCATCATTGGCCAGCGCCTGGCTCAGGTCACGGTCCAGCTCAAGACGCAGCACTTCGCGGTCCTGCATGCCCTCGGTATAGAACTGGTAGGTATTACGGCCCTGCTCCTTGGCCCGGTACAGGGCAATATCGGCATTGCGTAACAGCGCATCCGCGTCCAGACCACTCTGGGGGTAAACCGCCACACCCATGGTCGCGGTAATACTGTGAGCCTCGCCCTGCACCTCGAACGGCGCGGCGAAACACTGCTTGATCTGGCCCAGCAGGTGAATCACATCGTCAATGTCATCGACCTGCTGCTGACACACCATAAACTCGTCACCACCGGAGTAGGCGACCAGTACCCGCTCATTGCTCAACCCGTTCAGGCGTTCAGACACCTTGATCAGAAGCTCATCCCCGAACTGATGCCCGAGGGAATCGTTAAGCATCTGGAAGCGGTCAAGATCCAGCATCACCAGGGCGATCTGGCGCAGCTGTCGATCGGCAATGTTGATGGTATGCGCGAGGTCTTCCATGAAGAAGCGGCGATTGGCCAGACCCGTGAGGGTGTCGGTCGACTCCAGCCGTTCCAGGTCCACCTGCATGGCTACTCGCTGATCGATTTCCTGTTCCAGTTCTTTACGGGTTTTGAGCAGAGCCTGGTTGCGTTTCAGGATGAGTTGCACCAGCAGGGTAGTAAGGCTGGTGAGCAGGCCCATCAGAAGCAGGCTGGTAAAGGTCATGGTAGGCCAGCTGCTGCGCTGGCCTTCGACCCACTGTCTCGAAGGCGTGAGTGTCAGTGACCAGTCCAGGGACGGCAGGTTGATCGGTACGGTGTGGTTCAGCGAGTTATCAAGGTCGGACGAGGTGTTCAGCAGATAACTGGTCTGGTCACTCTGGGTGATGGTGACCTGGAACTGTTCAAGGACCCGCCGGGTCAACATTTGCTCTGCCAGCGTATTCATTCTGAAAACGCCAGCCATGAAACCGTTATTGGCATCACCCCGCCCGACAGGATGATAGATCACCAGACCCTCTCCGCCCTGTCGGAGGTCAATGATGCCGGAAATATCGTACTGTCCGGAGGCTGCAGCCCGCGATAGCGCCGCTCGCCGCTGTTCATTGAAGGCGACATTGAAACCGATGACATCGTTGTTGCCGCTCAGGGGTTCCAGCCAGCGGATGATGTAGTTGCGGTCAATCCATTCAATGGCCTGGTAAACCCCGAAGTCTCTCAGATAATTGCGCGCATCCTCACGCCAGAGCGCCTCGGTCTGGGATGGATTGGCCTGCATGCGCATGGCCATACGACCGATGGCATCGAGGTGCACCATGAATTCGCGCTCAAGGTTGTTGGCGAGCGCTCTGGCTTCATTGCTGAGATTGGTCTGGATCTGGTGGGTATTCTGCTGGATCAGGCCAACCCGGAGCCCGGAGGCAATACCCAGAAACACCAGGAAGATCAGAACCGGGAAAACCGGGCTCATCAGCGCGCGTACGACCAGTCTGATGGATGTCTCGGGTTTCTCCACATCATGCTCCGGAGTGAGTGGGTTCGGGATACCTGGGTTAACGGCAGGCTCGCGCTGATTATGAATGATTTGCAACGCTCTTTGCCATTAGCTGTTCGATCCGACCCCTAAGGGATATCCCGAAAGCGCCGTCAGGTAAAGCCCTGGCGATTTCCCGAGTGGTGTGCTCAAGCCCCATCTGCTCACCGAGATCCACGACTCGCGGCGTGACCGGCTTTTTCGAGGGATCCAGCAGTATCTCAACGCTCGGTTTGAGTTTGCGTCCGGGGTGCGTACTTACTACCAACGCGACTTCTCCTGTGCTCAGTTCGACCAGGCTGCCCGGGGGATAGATACCCATCATTTTGATAAAGGCTTCGACCATATCGGCGTCGAATTGCTGCCCCCGGTTCTTGAACAGAATCCTTACGGCGTCGGCCGGTGACATGCCGTCGCGGTAACACCGGTCGCTGGTCATGGCATCGTAGGCGTCGACGATGGCAATCAGGCGGGCAAACCGGCTGATCTGCCACTCCGGCAACTGTTGTGGATAGCCCCGGCCGTCGATGCGTTCATGGTGATGCAGGGTCACATCGCTGATGATCGGGTCCAGGCTTGGGTCCTGCTTCAGGAGCTCATGGCCCAGGGTGGTGTGTTTCCGCATGAACTCATATTCCCGGGGGGACAAAGGCCCGGGTTTGTTGAGGATCTCGTCCGGTACCCGTAACTTGCCGATATCGTGCAGCAGCCCGCACATGCCGGCCACTTCCAGATCGTCTTCCGGCAGACCGAGGAAACGGGCGAAGGCTACGGTAAAAATGGCGACGCGCAGGCAATGTTCGGCGGTGTAGGCATCGCGGTTCTTGATTCGTGCCATCCAGAACATGGCACTGGCGTTGGCTCTGATACTGTCCACGCAGGAGCGGATCAGCGGTCGGGCAGACGCCAGTTCCAGATCGTTATGCTGTTCGATGTCGCGAATCACCTTTTCCACGAACTGCTGGGTTCGGCCCCAGGCATCGGCAGCCCTGGGCAGTTCCTGTTCGAGGGTACGGGTTTCCTCTAGGGGCTCGGTGGTGCGTTGCTTCAGGTGGGGGATCTGATCCAGAACCGGAGCCAGTCTCTCGGCCTCGTCCTCGACCACGACCCAGGCGCAATACTGGCGCAGTATTCGGGCTTCGACGTCGGATTGCAGAGTGAATCCCTGGAACAGAACCGGGACCTCGGTCCAGGGCCGGTCAAGCTTGACCACTTTCATGCCGGGCTGCAGCAGGTCCACGGGCAGACGCACCCGTTCCAGTACAACGTCTGTAGACGCTTTGGGAGTGCTCTGAACATCGCGGCCTTTAGCGGCGGCTCTGGACTTGCCTGGTTTACTTCGGAACCACATGGTCCTGCCAGTCTTCGAATTATTGTTCAGAGAGTATGTCAGACTGTCGCAATTGGTAACAGTTACGATCTGAAACTGTGATCTGGCTCTTGATCCAGCTCAGCTTCGGCAGCCGGTTTTCATGCCGGCTACCGATATCAGTCATGCACCAGGGACAGTAAGACAGGTCAGCGTTTGGCCGGGGTGCGTAGGCCGTGCCGCGGTATTTCCTGCTTGGGGCAGCGATCCATCACCACCGCCAGGCCGGCGGCTTCGGCACGCTGAGCGCCGGTTTCATTGATCACACCAATCTGCAGCCAGAGCACCGGAACCTTCTGCTCAATGGCCTGATCGATCACGGCATCGGTACGCTCAGGAGCCAGGAAAAGTTCCACCATATCCACTGGCTCTGGAAGTGTGGCGAGGTCTGCATAGACGGTTTCGCCCAGAACCTGCTGACCGGCCAGGCGCGGGTTAACCGGAATCACCCGATAGCCCTGGTGCTGGAGATATTCCATCACTTCATGGGACGGCCGGTTGGTCTTCTCGCTGGCACCCACCAGGGCGATGGTATTAACCGATTCCAGGATCTCCCGGATCTGTTCGGGGCTGTTGCTGGGCATAATGCAGATTCTCCTAGTCGCGACTGGCTTCCAGAGTCACGGAAACCGATTCTGCATAACGTAGCGCATGGGGCTTGTCGATTTCTACCTCGGCCCAACGCACGGCGCCATGTTCCATGACGATGGTCAAAACTTCGTGGGTCAGGCGCTCCAGCAAGGCGAACCGCTGGCCGTCCACATGGGCGATAATCTGCTTGGTAATGGTCCGGTAGTTGAGCGCAGCAGAGATTTCATTGCGCTCGATAGCCTCCGAGGCATCGTAGGTCAGGCAAACGTTAATCACCACATCCTGCTGGTTGTTGATCTCTTCTTACTTGATGCCGATATAGGCACGCAGCAGAAGATTCTTGATCTGGACACGGGCCAGTGGTTTCTGGGCGTTTGCCATAACAATTCCCTGGAGTCAGTCGGATATCAGCGGTTACTGGAAATCAGGTTCAGGAACTCGGTCCGGGTTGCCTGGGATTTGCGGAACTGCCCGAGCATCATGGAGGTTTTCATACGCGAGTTCTGTTTCTCTACGCCGCGCATCATCATGCACATGTGCTGGGCTTCAATGACCACCGCGACGCCCTTGGCCTGGGTAACGCTCTCGATGGCTTCGGCGATCTGACGGGTCAGGTTTTCCTGAATCTGTAACCGGCGGGCATACATGTCGACGATGCGGGCAAACTTGGACAAGCCCAGCACCTTGCCCTGGGGCAAATAGGCGATGTGGCACTTGCCGATGAAGGGCAGCATATGATGCTCACACATGCTGTACAGTTCGATGTCCTGAATCACCACCATTTCGTCCATGGCGGACTCAAACACGGCGTTATTGACCAGCTCTTCGAGGTCCTGCTGGTAGCCGCGTGTGAGGAACTGCATGGCCTTGGCTGCACGCATGGGCGTGTTCTGGAGGCCTTCTCGATCCGGGTCTTCGCCCAGGCCCTGGATAATAGTGCGGTAGTGATCGGCCAGATCATCAAGGGGTAGAGACATAATCGATTCCGGTTTGGGGTGTCTGAAAAAGGCCAAAGCTTAAGGCAATTCGCCGGGTATCTCCATGGTTTACGTCTGTGGCGTAGAAAAGGACCACCGCACAGGCCGCCGAAGGCGATATGGCCCCGGCCGCAGCTTTGCACTAAAGTATGAGGAGTTTCGGGTACGGTCATGGATTGCACATGGAACAGGTGATACCGGGTTCAGAAGTGGCGGCATCTGGTCGCCAGGAGACATTTACGCTGGAAGCCTGGCAACAGGCTGGCAAATGGTTCTGTTACGAGGGGCATGCCATCTTCAGCCGCATGGGAGGGCAGGGTGAGCCGCTCGTTCTGCTGCATGGCTTCCCAACCGCGAGCTGGGACTGGAGCCGGATCTGGCCCATGCTGGTGCGCGAGCATAACCTGCTGACTTTGGACATGCTCGGTTTCGGTTTTTCCGATAAACCTTTGCATTATTCCTACAGCATCGAAGATCAGGCGGATTTGATTCAGGGCTGGATTGAGGGGCTGGGTCTGGAGCGGGTGCACCTGTTTGGACATGATTACGGCACCACCGTCGTCCAGGAACTGCTGGCCCGCGAGCAGGAGGGCGAGCTGTCGTTTGCCATCAGCAGTGTCTGCCTGCTAAACGGTGGTCTGTTTCCGGAAGTTCACCATCCCCTGTTTATCCAGAAGATTCTGCGCAGCCCCCTGGGTGGCCTCATTGGCCGGGGGCTCAGCCGATCGCTCTTCGAACGCAACTTTCGACGTCTGTTCGGGTCACGTAATCCGCCGGGCAGGCAGGACATGGACGACTTCTGGCATTTGCTGAACTACAACAACGGCCGGGGCGTGTTGCACCGCCTGATCCAGTTCATGGAGGAGCGTCGTTGTCACCGCAACCGCTGGGTCGGAGCGTTGCAAAAGGCGGAGCAGCCCATGCGACTGATTTCCGGCGGTGCCGACCCGGTGTCCGGCGCCGCCATGGCCCGGCGCTATCGGGAGCTGATCCCTCAGGCCGATGTGGTGATGTTGCGCAATGTCGGGCATTACCCCCACTTTGAGCAACCCTGGGATGTCTACAGCGCCTACAGGGAGTTTCGCAAGGCGCGCTAGCCAGCTCAGGCCGGTGTGGTGCCGCCGGTGGCCGGGTCTGCCAGTGGTGCCGGATCCAGGATGTCCTCCTGGCTCGCGAGCCTGGGAGCGTTCACCACCTGATTCCGGCCACGGGATTTCGCTTCGTACAGAGCCTGGTCTGCCCGGTTGAGCCATACGGACCAGGTCTCGCCCTGGGTGACTTCCGCCACGCTGGCACTCGCGGTAACCCGGATGTCATCCAGAAACGGCCGGGCGCTGATGCTGGTCAGCAACTGGTGCGCCAGGGTGTCGGCGTCTTTCTGGCGGGTTTCCGGGAGTACTACCATGAATTCTTCGCCGCCGATACGGAACAGCTGATCGCTTTCCCGCAACCGCTTGCGTACCCGCAGCGCCATTTCCTTGAGCACCTTGTCACCGGCCAGGTGGCCCCAGCGGTCATTGATGGTCTTGAAATAATCCAGATCAATCAGTACCAGGCTGGACACCCGTTCATAGCGTTCCCGCATCTGAATCTGGCTGTTCAGGATATCCGCCAGTTGGGAGCGATTCAGGCAGCCGGTCAGTGGATCGGTTGTCGCCAGGCGGGTAAGCTCGGCCTGCAGGCGCCCCACCAGCCAGGCAAAGATCATGGCAAAAAGGCAGCTGAGACCGAGGGAAAAAGTGATACGCCAGAAGTCGGCTTCGGGAAATTTGAAGAAGGACACTACCGCCATGACCGACACAAACACGATATTGCAGAAAATGGCTTCACGCAGGGGCAGCAGGAAAAACAGGGCAATGGCGGCGGGATAGGCCCAGTAGAGCCCGGCATGACCATTGATGAGGGTGGAATAGGCTGCGCATACCACGGCCAGTATGGGGAACAGCCGGCCCTTGAAAAAATAGGTACTGCGAAAACGCAGGAACGCGATCACCAGGGCAGCGTTCACGCAGAACAGAATCAGCAGGGATGACAGCAGAACGTTGCCATGCTGCCACTGCACCATGACCAGGGGAGCGACCGCAATAAACGCCCAGATGTGCAGATGATAGACCAGTTGCCGCTTGAACCCGAGAACAGCCAGGGTCGGGTTGGTTGCCAGGGTATTTGGCGAGGCAATTAGATTCACAGCCTACTCCCGCTGTTCATAACCGGCATGTTTCCGTTTGTAATCGATGGCTCAAGTCTAGCATGGAGTTTGATGAGCGAAAGCAAAAACCACGGATCGATGGTATTTGCAAAAACTATTCTGGAGACATCTGTTATTCAGAATATACATGGCCGTCATGAATTCTGTTCAGTTGGCCACCTCCGGTCGGTCGGATACACTCGCCGGACATTTCAGGGGAGAAAGGAATGACTGCCATTCACAGTCGGAAGCCGGCACTGACCATCCGAGCAGGTCGCCGGGCTTTGCAGCGCTTGCAACAGAAACCGCTGGGGCCGGAAGATGTCCACGTGATTCCGGGGGCAGCCGGTGGCCCGAAGGCGCTGGGAATCAGTGGCCTGGACAAGGCCATTTTTGGTGACTGGTTGCCGCAGGCTCCCCAGGAAAGGGCTCTGATCGGATCTTCCATCGGCAGCTGGCGGTTTGCCGCCATTGCCTCTTCAGATGATCCCAAGGCCCAGTTGGCCCGCCTGGCCGAGCTGTACACCAGTCAGCGATTTGCCAAAGGCGTCAGCGCTGCGGAAATCTCCCGCAAAAGCATACTGTTTCTGGAGGAGCTGCTGGGGGGCCGGGAAGACTTTCTGCTCAGCCATCCCTGGTACCGGTTGAGCATTGTAGTAGTGCGCAGTCTTGGCCTGTTGCAACACGATACCCGTGGCAGGCTGAGCCTCGGGTTGATGCGGGCTATCAGCGCCAACATGGTCAGCCGCCGGCACCTGGGTCGTTTTATGGAACGTGGCATTGTGCACGATGCCCGGAGCCGCGCGCCGGTCTCAAGCCTGGTGGATTTCCCCAGTCATGAAGTGCCCCTGAGCCGGGATAACCTGTTGCCGGCCCTGCTGGCGTCCGCTTCCATTCCCCTGGTGATGTCTGGAGTCCGCAATATTCCGGGCGCGCCAGAGGGTGTATACCGGGATGGCGGACTGCTCGATTATCACCTTGACCTGCCTTACCAGCAGCCTGGCATTGTCCTCTATCCGCATTTTACGGATCGTGTGGTTCCCGGCTGGTTCGATAAAACCTTGCCATGGCGTCGGGGCGATGCCAGTCGACTGCAGGATGTCGTGCTGGTATCGCCGTCACCGGATTACCTGGCAACCCTGCCGGATCGCAAACTGCCGGATCGAAAGGACTTCGAGAAGTACGTCGGCGATGATGCCGGTCGCGAGCGAGCCTGGCGTCGAGCGATCTCGGAGAGTGACAGGTTGGGTGATGAGTTTCTTGAGCTGGTTGAGAATGGGCGGCTGCTGGACCGGATTCAGCCCTTGTGAGTCGCTGGTAGATCGCGCTGGCCGTCTATGCGGGCCCTAGTCCGGGGTAGCACTGAGCCGAAAGCCGGTAATGCCGTGGACGGGATCCTTGATGGGTTTCAGGCGCAGACAGACCCGCACTGGCCGGGTATCCTCGGCCCCGATCAGTACCAGGTCGGTTCGGGTCAGGTCTTCCTCGCTGCGGGCGCTGTCCAGGCTTTCCCGGAACCGGCTGCGGTCTTGTTCGGATACCAGTTGTTCAAACGGCTGATCGGTCAGGTCGGAGGGCGCGCGACCGAGCACGTCGGCAATCTGGGCGGACACAAATCCGATGCGCCCCTGGTGATCCAGTTCGGCGATTACCGCTCCGCCCAGCCGGACCAGATCCCGGCTTCTTGCTTCGCTGTCGTTCAGCGCATGCCGGAGCACAGACTTCTCCACCTGCAGATTGGTAATCTGTTGTTGATCGCGATCGAGTTGTGCCTGTTGCTGCCGGATTCTGGCATTGCGGATGGCCAGTCGACGGCAGGCGACCAGCATCAGTAAGGCTGCGAGTACCGAGATACCGGCACCTGCAGTAAGAAGCTGCCAGCGCGCCTGGTTCGAGGCCCGGTCTATCCACCCTGCGCTGGGCGTCGTGGTGACCATCCAGTGCCTGCCGGGCAGTGTCAGCTCGGTCCGCAGGGCCTCGGAATCCCGGGGCTCGTCTACGTTGCCGAGCTCCAGCACAGCCTGTTTGGTGTGTCTGGCGAGCGTATCGATTCGAAGCTGCAGGCCCTCGGGCAGATCTGTCGCCAAAGCTGAGGTCAGCGATGCAGACAATTGCTGCCCCGGCGTGTGTTGTAGACGGGCTGCGATCGTCGCAACCAGAGCCTGATGCCTGGCATGGTAGGCCTCAAGGCCAAGGTCAGCGATAGTTCGCGCCAGGGTGTTGGCCAGTGCCACTGACACCAGTATGCCGATACCCAGGATAACCCCGGGAATCCAGAGACCCGGCCAGAGCCGGAATCGGGTGCCGGGTGTGTTACGAAGGTCGCTGTCCATGCTGGTGTGCTCCCGCGAGGCCTTTGCTGCTCGGATACCGCCTAACTTTAGACCAGCAATACCGGCCCGGCAATTCGGGCGCCGCCCTGTGCTGACTGGTGGCGCGGACGGTCAGTGCCGGCTCTGGCGGGCACCTGCATACACCATCAGGAACACCAGAAATGCAGTGACCACCACCGATGGTCCGGCCGGCGTGTCCAGGTACCAGGACAGGGTCAGTCCGCCGGACACCGCCACCACCCCGAAGACCACTGCCAGGGCGGTCATGTGTTCGGGATTGTGGGCCAGTCGGCGTGCGGTTGCGGCCGGAATAATCAGCAGGGCGGTAATCAGCAGGACGCCGACAATCTTCATGGCCACCGCAATCACCAGCGAAAACATCAGCATCAACGCCAGCCGCAGGCGTTCCACCGGAATCCCTTCTACCCGTGCCAGTTCCTCATGAATGGTGCTCATCAGCAGGCCGCGCCAGAGCAGCGCCAGCAAAGACAGGACAAAGGCGGCGCCACCGTAGATCCAGACCAGATCCTGTCGGGTCATGGCCAGCAGATCGCCAAACAGCAGGCCGGTCAGGTCCACCCTGACATCCGGCATGAAGCTCAGGGTGACCAGGCCAATGGCCAGCGCGCTGTGCGCCAGGATGCCGAGCAGGGTATCGGTAGCCAGGGTGCGGGTCCGGGATAGCAGCACCAGGGCCAGCGCAATGAGCACACAGGTGATCACTACACCCAGATTCAAAGGCACGCTGATCAGAAAACTAAGCGCGATGCCCAGCAGGGCCGAATGGGCCAGCGTATCTCCAAAATAGGCCATGCGACGCCAGACTACGAAGCAGCCAAGGGGACCGGCCACCAAAGCCACGCCCAGGCCGCCGAGCAGCGCCCGCCAGAAGAAGTCGCCCAGTACCGCATCAATGATGGTCATGGCTGCAACCTTCGTGGGCGTCCGCGGAAGAGACCACATCACCATGGAGGTTGTGGCGATGGTTGTGATGGTGGTGATAGACCGCCAGTGACTCGGCAACCTGATGACCGAAGGTTTCCACAAAAGCCGGGTCCTGGGAAATATCCTCCGGATATCCGCTGCAACATACGTGCTGATTAAGGCAGATAACCCGGTCTGTGGCCGCCATCACCAGATGCAGATCATGGGAGATCATGATGATACCGCAGTGCAGCTCATCCCGAAGCTGGCGAATCAGATCGTAGAGTGTGGCCTGGCCATTGATATCGACCCCCTGGGCGGGTTCGTCCAGCACCAGCAGATCGGGTTTCCGGGCCAGTGCCCGGGCCAGCAGCAGTCGTTGTTTTTCGCCGCCGGACAGGTGGTGGACGGACGCATCCAGCAGGTGCGCGACCCCGGTCCGTTCCAGCGCGGCCGTGCAGTCTGCCAGTGCACGCCTGCTGAGCAGCATGAAGCGCCGGACACTCAGTGGCAGAGTGGGCTCCAGAGTCAGGTGCTGGGGTACGTAACCGATCACCAGACCGGGCGCCACTGATAATTGACCGCTGGTCGCTCGCTGAATCCCCAGAACGGTTTTAATCAACGTGGTTTTGCCGGCACCGTTCGGGCCGATGATGGTGACGATATCGCCCCGGCTCACGGTCAGGTTGACCCGATCAACCACCGGCCGGTCGTCAAATGCCACCGTAACCTGTTCTAGCCGGACCAGAGGGTCAGTCATTCGTTTGCTCCCCCTGACAGCGGGGGCAGAGGCCAGCCACTTCCAGGGTAACGTCGTCAGGAAGGAAGGCTTCCGCGCGCGCCGCGGATTCGATGGCCTGATTGAGTTCCGGCATGGCCAGTTCCAGGACCGTGCCGCACTGCCGGCAGATCAGAAAAGTACCGCGATGATGTTCACCGGCATGGGCACAGCCGACGAAGGCGTTGAGCGAGGCAATCCGGTGAACCAGTCCATGTTGAAGCAGAAAGTCCAGGGCCCGGTAGACCGTGGGGGGGGCGGCGTTATGTCCATCCGAGGACAGTTTGGCCAGAATATCGTAGGCGCCCAGCGGCTTGTGGGATTGCCAGATCAACTCCAGCACCCGTTCACGGATCGGAGTCAGGCGGGCGTTTTCATCGCGGCAGATGGCATGGGCATCGGATAATGCCTGGGCGACACAGGCCTGATGGTTATGGGGACGGTAGGGAAGTGCGCGTTCCGGCATGGTGTGGATCCTGCAAAATTTGCAACATTATAACATTTGCAGGCGGCCACGCCATGCCGACCGGAGGCTCAGTGATGTGCGTCGACGGCCAGGGATTCCAGGTATTCCAGATTCGGGATCCAGGCTGGCTCGCCGTCTACTTCCACCTGCATCAGATCCGCAGGGCCGGGGTCGCCGTCCAGTTGTCGGATCTGGTCTTCCATCAGGCGCGCCTGGCTGGGAATGCCCTGGGTGACCAGGGCCATGAACGGGGCGCTCTGGTGATTCGGGCCGATGGTATTGAGGATAATGATGCGGCCACGGTTTTCACCAGGGATGGTGAGCTTGTTGCCGTTGGCGGCATCGTAGGAAATGACCGGCAGTGTGAGCCCGCGCCAGTCCAGGAACCCGGCCAGCCAGTCCGGTGTATTGGCGCCGGCATCGTTGCTGTTGAAATCCACCACCTCAGCAATGGAGACGTTGGGCAGCAGGAGCTGGCGGTCCAAGACCGGTATCATGACGCAGGACAGGGATTGGCTGTTTTCACTCATTGCTTGTTACCTCAGGCGGAATCCCGTTTTTGCCGGCCCTTGAGCAGGCAGTTGTTCTCAATGACTTTTACCAGTTCCCTGGCCAGTTGCTCCGGAGTGCCACAGAAACTGGTGCAGCCGGTGGCGGCCACCGAATCGGGCATGGAGCTATTACCACAACTGGTGCTTTCCTGAACCCAGATGCGGCTGCCATAGGCCTTCAGCATGGGTGCAGCGATAGCGCCGTCGTTGCCCATGCCGGAAAACAGGATGGCATGACAGTGTTTGCCATAGTGATCCGCCACGTTCAGCAACACCTGATCTATCGATGGGCCATAAGGGCCCGGCCAGGGATGATTCAGTTCCGTCAGCTGGCCCTGGCGATCAAAGGACCACTCTCTTTCAACCGGCATCAGCACCACATCGCCGTTGCGTACCCGATAGCCCTCCTCGGCCCGTTTCAGCGAATAATGGGCGTGCCGGCCCAGAACCCGGGTGAGGACTTCGGTAAAATTGCCATCAATATGTTGGGCATAGATAAACCCGACCGGTAGCCTTGGCGGCAGGTGATCGAGAAAGGTCTTCACCGCTGCAGGACCGCCCAGCGAGGCTCCGAGAATCCAGACTTCCTCAGCCACCGAACCCGGCGCCGCCGGCGTTATCCAGTGTGGCAGCGTAGGCGCGTCCACCGCATCTGGCGTGGACTCGGCCAGCTCTTCAATGTCGTTGGCGGTATCCAGCTGCTCCAGATGCCCGAGCTGTTTTTCCAGCTTGTCGAGCAGCCGGCGTTCCCAGCGGAAGTATTCCGTGGTGCCGGGCTTGGGAGCCTGGTCCAGGCCAAATAAGACCGGTGCTTCTGTATTTTCCAGCAGATGCTCGAACAGTGCCGGATGATCCGCTTCGTCTTCCAGGGTCACCAGCCAGAGGGCTGCGTCCGGAAACGCCGGGTAGTCCATCAGCCGCTCGGGATCTCCCGAGAAGCTGACGTCCAGGCCAAATTTTCCGGTCGCCGCCTGCAGCCGATGCCGTTGCAGCACCACATCGGACACAATCCCGACGCCAGGCCGGCCGTTAGGGCCGGCCATCACCGGTTCCCGGTCAGCCGCTTGATGGTGTCAAGCAGCTCGGTTTCCTGGAACGGCTTGCCAAGGTACTCGTTGACCCCGATGGCCAGAGCACGTTCCCGGTGCTTCTCGCCCGTCCGCGAGGTGATCATGCAGATCGGCGTATCTTTCAGGTTGTCGTCGTGGCGCACAAAGCTGGCCACTTCGAAACCATCCATACGGGGCATTTCGATATCGAGCAGGATGATGTCCGGCCGGTGGTCCTGAAGCTGGGCTACGGCGTCGAGACCATCTTTGGCGGTCACCACTTCCATGCCATTGCGCTCCAGCAGACGGGAGGTCACCTTGCGCACCGTAACGGAGTCGTCCACCACCATAACCGTCGTGGCCTTTTCCTCGTAGCGGGCGCTGTCCCGTGCCTTTTCCAGATTCGCCAGGCGCTGGCGTTCGGACAGGATGTCGGAGCGGATCATCGCCGGCAAGTCGAGAATCACAACCACGTTGCCGTCACCAAGAATGGTGGCACCGGAAACGCCCCGGACGGAGCTGAATTGCGGCCCGAGGGATTTAACCACGATTTCCCGACTACCCATCAGCTGGTCCACCTGCAGAGCCATGGGCTGCTCGGCGCCGCGCACCAGAATGACCGGCAGCGGCAGGGCCTGGCCCTGAAGCTTGGGCTGGTGGTCACTGTTGAGCAGGCTGCCCAGGTACTGCAGGCGATACTGCTGGCCGGCATATTCGTACATGGGGGCATCTGGCTTGTAGTACTCTTCCAGCTCGTAGGTGCTGACCCGGACAATACCTTCGATGGTGTTGAGCGGGATGGCGTAGAAATCTTCCCCGGTGGACACCATCAAGGCACGGTTGACCGACACGGTGAACGGCAAGCGTACGGTGAAGGTTGTGCCACGGCCCAGGGCGGAATCGATGTCGAGGCTGCCGCCGAGCTGTTTGATTTCGCTGGCAACCACGTCCATGCCCACGCCACGACCGGAAATCTGGGTAACCTGCTGGGCGGTGGAGAAGCCCGGCTGCAGAATGAACTGCAGGATTTCCCTTTCCGAGAGGTCTTCGTCGGCGCGCATCAGGCCCTGGCGAACGGCCTTGTCGCGGATAACGTCGGACGGAATGCCTTTACCGTCGTCCATCATCCGCAACACCACATCACCGCCTTCCCGGGTCAGGGACAGAACCACTTCACCTGTGGCCGGTTTGCCTGCCTTGGTGCGGTCTTCCGGCGTTTCGATGCCGTGGTCCAGCGCGTTGCGGAGCATGTGCTCCAGCGGCGCAACCATCCGCTCCAGAATGTTCCGGTCCATTTCCCCTTCAGCATTGCGTACGTCGAAATCGACTTTCTTGCCGAGTTCGCCACTGATCTGGCGCACGATGCGGCGCAGACGGGGCACCATGGAGGAGAACGGAATCATCCGGGTCTTCATCAGACCTTCCTGGAGTTCCGTATTGATCCGTGATTGCTGAACCAGCAGGGTTTCGGTGTCTCGAACCCGCTCGGACAGGGTTTCACGCAAATCAGCAAGGTCCGAAGTGGATTCGCTCAGGGCCCGTGACAGCTGCTGGATAGAGGAGTAGCGGTCCATTTCCAGCGGATCGAAATCGTCGCCGTAATCCGGCCCATGCTCCTGCTCGGCCCGGAACAGGATCTGCGCTTCGGTTTCGATGTCCATGCGGCGCAGCTGTTCCCGCAGACGTTCGATGGTGGCGGCCATTTCGTCCAGGGTGTAACTGAAATCACTGCTCTGCTGTTCCAGGCGACCCCGGGTAATACTGGTTTCACCGGCCAGGTTAACCAGCTCATCCAGCAGCGGTGCCGATACCCGAATGGTTTCCTGGGCGGCTCTTTGTGCATCGGCCGATTTCTTGCGTGCCTGGGCCGCCGATTTCTCCGGCTTCGCCGGTGCCTGAACCGGCTTGACTGGCGCTGGCTCGGTGGCGGCTTTGGGTGCAGGAGCGGGTTCGTCGCGAACCGGTTCCGATGCTTTATCCGGCTGCTGGGCAGGTGCCGGTGCGCCGGATTCAAAGCGTTTGCGAATATCCGCAACCAGCGCGATGATGGCATCGTGATCGCTGGTGATGGCCTGCCATTGCTCCTCGGTTGGCGCGTTACCGCCCAGATCGATCAGGCGGGTCTCGAAGGCATGGGCCTTGTCGCCAAGCTCTGAGAGCTGGGACAGACGAGCGCCGCCTTTGAGGGTATGCAATGCTCGCTGGGCTTCCCGGTTGAAGTGCTCATTGGCCGGCTCCCGACGCCAGTCATCCAGCAGTTGCTCCAGCTGGTCCATGATTTCGCCAGCTTCTTCCAGGAAGATCTCAAGCACTTCAGGGTCCACGGAGTCCGCTTCCGCCGTTTCAGCCTGAGGTGATTCGGTTCCGGACGTATCTTCTGCTGGCGCGGCAGTACGCAACGCGTTGATCAGGGCCGCGTCGGCGTCGGGCTTGCGACTGTCTTCCAGCGCATCAAGCATGGATTTCAGGCTGGCCGCGGCGCGGTCACTCAGGCCAAGCATGGCCGACTGGTCCCGGTCGCCGGCAATCAGCTGGTCCAGGGCGTCGGCCCAGGCTTCGGCCAGATCCGCAATCGGGTCGACATCCGACAGTCGCGCGCCGCCCTTCAGGGTGTGCAGTTCCTGTTGCAGGCGGGTAATGCCCGCCAGCTCCTCCGGCTCCTCGCGCCACTGGTCGAGGCATTCGGTAATGGCCTCGTGGATTTCCAGGCCTTCGTCCAGGAAGATGCCAACCAGATCATCGTCGGTGGCGTCCTCCAGGCTCTCGTTGAGGCTGGACGCGGATTCTTCGGATTCCGCCGCCGGCTGTTCACTGATTTCCAGTTCTTCCAGTTCGCTAACGTCGGGCTCACCCGGCTCTGACTGCGGCGGTTCCTCCGAAGGCAGGGATTCGCCGCGCAGAATGGCCTGAACCTGATGCACCAGTTCTTCGGCTGGCGGGCACGGCTTCTGGGTCGCCACCTGCTCTACCATCTGGGCCAGGCGGTCGTGGCAGGCAAACAGCAAGTCGGTCATCTGACCGCTGGCTTCAAGCTGGCCTTCGGCCACTTTTTCGAACAGATCCTCAAGCACGTGAGTGAGATCGCCGATGGCCTCGACTCCGGCCATGCGGGCGCCACCCTTGAGGGTATGCACATCACGCTGCAGTTCGGCAGCAACCTCCCGGTTCGAGGGGTCTTCGCTCCAGGTATGCAGGGCACTGCCGGTTGAGTTGATCAGGTCGTAGGCTTCTTCCAGGAAAATGCCCACCAGTTCCGGGTCCAGATGGGACAGATCGGTGGCCTGGAGCTCTTCCTCCTCTGCACCTGCAGTTTCTTCGGTGCTTTCCTCGAGCTCCGGCTCCGGCAGGGTCAGCTCTTCGTCTTCCGGTTCTGCCGAGTCGTCGGTGTGTACATCGGTTACCGGGCGAGTGCCACGGGCGCCATCGATGTAGGCATGAATCTCGGTGATCAGATCCGGCGCGTGCCTCGGCGGCTCACTGGCTTCAAGTGCCTCGACCATGCCGGCAAGCCGGTCATGGCAGCGGAACAACAGGTCAGACAGAGTGTCATTGATCGAGAATTTCTGCTCGGTCAGTCCTTCAAACAGGTTTTCCAGTTCGTGGGACAGATCACCCACGGCCGGAATGTCGGCCAGTCGGGCGCCACCCTTGAGGGTGTGCAGGTCACGCTGGAGCAACCGCAGGAGGTCCAGGTTTGATGTGTCCTCGCTCCAGCTGTGCAGGGCTTCCGCGGTGCTGTCAATCAGGTCGCGGGCTTCCTCCAGGAAGATTGCTGCCAGCTCGTCGTCCATGGCCTGATCGTCTTCAGACGTTTCAGGCAGTGGCGGCGTTTCTGTCAGCTCAGGTTCTTCTGTTGCCTGCTCCAGTTCATCCATTTCCAGGCTGAGGTCGATCTCTTCCAGGTCGTCGGTGAACTGCTGCTCGAACTCATCCGGTTCTGCGGGCTCGGCTGCGGTTGCCTGTGCCAGCGCCTCGAGTTCCTGAATCAGTTCCTGGCTGGGTTCAGTAGCCAGCCCGGCCGCCACCTGATCCATCATGTTAATCAACTGCTCATGGCCGGCGCGCAGGGTCTGGAATACATCATCGCCCGGCGGCAGGCCCTGCTCTGAAATGGCGGTGTAGGTGCGGGTCAAAGCGGCGGCCAGTTCGGCAACATCGGGCAGATTGGCGTCCGTCGCACCCTGGGTCAGTTGCTCCAGTTCGGCACGGAGGGTTGCCAGTGCCTCGTCCTGCTGCGGGTTTTCAGACCAGCGATCGAGAATGCTTTCGGCATCCAGAACGATATCCAGGCCTTCACCCAGGAACAGCTGTACCAGCTGTGACGATGACTTCCTGGCGGGTTGTTCGTCGTCTGTCTGGGCATGGCTGGTGAGTGTCTGCTCACACACCTGGTGCAGGCGCTCAAGGTACTCGTCGGTGCCTGCCAGCGGTGCCTGGGGATTCTCCCGAATCTGGGCAAGCCCTTGAGTCAGGAAGCCCGCCGCATCACTGATCAGCGCCAGTACGTCGCGGTCTGCCCGTTTGTTCTGGGCCCGGGATTCTTTGATAAAGCGCTCAAGCGGCGTAATGACTTCCGCAATTGGCGCGATACCGGCGGTGTTGGCACTGCCCTTCAGGGTATGCAACGCCCGAGAGAGATCGTCCGTGTAGGCGGCGGTAGCTTTGTCGCCCGCAGACTCCAGGTACTCCTTGATGGTCTGCAGATGGGTTTCGGTTTCGTTCTCGAAGATATCCAGCAGCACCGGATCCACTTCGTCTTCTCCGGGCAGGGCATCATACTCAATGCTGTCTTCCGGAGTGACGGTACCCGCCGTTGTTTCCTCTGCAGACTCTGTGTCGGTGTCCACCAGCGGCATGGCTGTGGCATCGGGAATTTCGCCATTGGCCAGGGCATTGGCCCGCGCCTCCATGGCAGAGGTGTTCAGGCTCGGCGCCTGGCGTTTCTCAAAATCGGTGACCAGCGCCGGCACCGAATCGGTGACATCCTGAAGCAGCTGGGCAATATCATCATTCATGAACACGCTGCCGTCGATCACCCGGTTCAGCATGTTCTCGACCGACCACGCCAGCTCCCCGATCACGGTAGCGCCAACCATCCGGCCACTGCCTTTCAGGGTATGAAAGGCCCGCCGAACTTCTGCCAGGGCACTGCGGTCATCGTGCTGACGTAGCAGCATGGGCAGGTATTCGCGAATGGTGTCGAGTACCTCGCCAGCTTCCTCAATAAAGATCTCGAGGATTTCGTCATCAATGAGATCGTCACTGTCGTCCGCTTCTTCAACTTCGCTCGTTGGCGCGGTAGCGGGCGTTTCGGGAATTTCGATTTCGTGCTCGGCGGCGGCCTCGTCTGCAGTTTCTGCTTCGCCTGTGGTCTCTTCGGCCGCCTGTCCGGTTTCTGCGCGTCGGGTCGTTGCCAGTGCTTCAGCCTGTTCAATCAGCTCGTTGACGTCGCCACTGGTCTCGCCGTTCCGGAAGTCCTCAATCAGGGAAGGAATACGGGCGTTGACCTGGTCGACCAGGGTGAACATGTCATCGGTCGGTTTGATGGTCTGGTCGATGACCCGATTGAGCAGATTTTCCACCGACCACGCCAGTTCGCCGATGCTGGTGGCGCCGACCAGGCGGCCACTGCCTTTGAGGGTATGGAAAGCCCGGCGAACTTCAGTCAGAGCTTCGCGATCGTCGTGATCCTGGCGCAACCTCGGATAGAACTCGTGGATGGTCTGCAGAACTTCTTCCGCTTCCTCAACAAAAATGCCGAGGATTTCATCATCCAGCAGCTCGGCATCAGAGGTTTTGGCCTCTGGTGCGGTGGTCTCTTCGGCGCTGGCCTCAGGTTCTTCAGCCACGGGTACTTCAGCCGGGGCCTCTTCGGTTTCTTCCGTCAGGCTCCAGGTGGGCTCCTGTCCGACCGGGAAGCCGAGACTGGCGAGGCTGTCTTCGGCCACGCGCAGGATAGCGTCGTTATCGCTGATGCCATCTGCCAGTCTCTCCAGGTAATACTCGATACTGGTAACGGCATCGGCCAGGGTGTCGAGCTGTTTCCAGTCCGGAACCTGTTTGTTGCTGAGCAATACGTCGGTGACATAACGCTCGGCTGAGGCGAGCATATCGGCAACGCGATCCAGTGGCACCAGGCTCAGACCGCCACGGATACTGTGCAGGAGTCCGGGTACGTGTTCGATTTCACGGGCATCCCACTGGGAGGCAATGAAATTGACGATGGCGGATTTAACCTGCTCCAGGGTATTACGGGATTCGCGGATCAGCGCTTCGCTGGCCTCTCCGAGTTCACGGGAGCCCATGTTGATGGCGGAGGCTTCCTCGGCCGAGCCGGACGACTGCTCCGGGCGTCGCTCGCTGTCGAGACCAGCCAGACTGGCCTCCACGTAAAGCAGGGCACCGGCAATGTCCATCAGGGTGCCGTCGTCGACCACTTCGGCCTGCTGGCAGAGTTTTTCTACCAGTTCAATCTGTTCGGTGACGACCTTCCGGGGAATGCCAAGACCAAGAACGGCCAGGGTGTTGGCAACCTGACGCAGGCCGGGCAGTAACTCGTCCAGTTCGCTGTTCTGACGAAATTCGGCCCGCACAAACAGGTCAAGCTGATCTTTCAGTCGAGCCAGTTCTTCGTTGAGGGCACTGACCACGGAGTGGATGGCGTCCCGGCCTGGACCGGATACCCGGTTGCGGGCCGCATCCACGTCGTCTTCCGAGGGCAGGGCGCTATCCAGCTGATAGGCCTGACGCAGCGCCTGAACCTGAGGGCGATCGAGATCCCGGGCGCGGGCGACGTAATACAACAGGTGTTTGAACAGCGCTTCCGGAACCGGCTGCTGAAGGATATCCGCATGTTCGTCGGTGAGCCGGCGGATCTCGGAATCCAGCTCCCTGAGCAGGGATTTGACGGCGGTGTTCACCGGGTTGACCCGGGCTTGCAGAGTGTCGACAAAGGCACTGGCCGCTTTCCAGAGTTCGCCCCGGGGCGTTTTCTGGCACAGGCGCACCAACCGCTGGATTACCTTCTGCATGTAATCGAAATGGGCGTCGAGGTCCGCCTCGCGAACCACGCCAGCAAGGGCAAACTGGTACATCTGGCGCAGCTTGCGCAGGTGGCCCAGGACTTTTGGATCATGCAGGCGTTCAGACACCTTACCGCTGACCCTCATCTTTGACGCAGAGAGATCCGGCTTGAACAGGGAGGTGTCGGACAACAGGGAGTCGCCCCGGGCGGCCCGGAGATCGTTGAGCAGCGGCAGCAGAACCATGGGAAAGTCATCGCTGCTGCTGCCAATGTGCTCCAGATACTGTGGCAGCTGTAGAATGGCCTGCATCAGCACGTTGACGGCATCGTCAACGCTGGTCACGGTTTCGTTGAGAATGGCCTGGGTCAGTTTTTCCATCTCTTCGGTGAGCAATGCTGCACCGTAGAGTTCCACCATTTGCAGGGTACCGTGTACCTGGTGAAGGTAATTCAGGCAGAAGCGCAGGCGCGCAGTGTCGTCGCGATTCTCGACATACGCTTCAAGTGCATGCTGGCCCTGGGTCAGCGTGTCCTGTATCTCTCCCCGAACCCAGTCGAGGGCGATGCTGTCATGGTGATTGCCCATAACCACTCCGGTTATTCTTCGTCGGACTGGCGCTTGATCCACGCCAGTACATGTTCCGAGGGAACCCTCTGCAGGCCCGGTGGCTGCCAGTCGGTCAGTTCACCTTGGCCAAGCACCAGTAACCCCCCCGGTGCCAGACGCTCTGCGAGCCGTTTGACGATCTCCCGTCGGCGCCAGCGACGGAAGTAGATCAGCAGGTTCTGGCAGAAGATAATGTTCATCCCGTGCATGGGTGCTTTATCCAGATCCAGAACATTGAGCCTGGTAAAGCACACCCGGTCACGGATGCTGTTCACAATTTCTACGGTATTCCGCTCCGAGGGCCGGAAATACCTGGCTTTCAGGTCTTCTTCCATTCCCAGCAACTTGCGGGCATTAAACCGGCCCTGGCGCGCTTTTTCGATGGCCGGCTGACTGATGTCCGAGCCGGTTACGCCGAAGAGCGGTTGCACGCCCAACTGGGCCATGCCCTCGTTCAGGATCATTGCGAGCGTGTAAGGCTCCTCGCCGGTGGAGCAGCCAACACTCCAGGCCTCCAGGGCCCGCTTCCTGAACTGTTCCCGGGGACGGGTAAGCACATAATCCGCCACCAGCCGGAAGGCGTCCGGGTCCCGGAAAAACCGGGTTTCCTGAACAGTGAGCCGGTCTACCAGTGTGGCCCACTCCCTGACAGCATCCGGGCCGGATACGATTTTCTCGTAATAGGCCTGGTAGCTGCTGCAACCGATTTCGCGCATCCGGATGCCAAGATTGGTTTCCAGAAATGAGCGCCGTTCGGTGGTCAGGGTTATGCCGGTGCGGTGCTCCAGCAAGGTCTGCCACTGGCTGAACTGCGCGTCGTCCATATCCGGAAGACGGCGCAGTGACCAGATGCCTTCGGCGGGTGACAGTTGGTTATGCGTATGCGCCATAGACCGTCATCTGCCCCGGGCCGGTGATCAGCTGACCACCGGTACGTCGCTGTTTTCCTCTTCTTCCTGATTGGCCATTTCCTCATCCGGCAGGGTGAAGCCGGCAACGGAGGACCGCAGCTCGGAGGCCATTTCTGCCAGGTTACCGATAGACTTCGCGGTAGCGTTGGTACCGGAGGAAGTCTGGGAGGTGATTTCCTGGATAACGTTCATGGTGTTGGAAATGTGCGCCGCAGAGGACGACTGCTGACGGGCGGCGTTGGAGATGTTCTGGATCAACTCCGCCAGGGACATGGATACGTTCTCGATTTCCTCGAGGGCGATACCCGCGTCCTGGGCCAGGCGGGCACCACGGACCACCTCGGCGGTGGTGTGTTCCATGGAGATAACCGCTTCGTTGGTGTCAGACTGGATCGTCTTAACCAGCGCTTCAATCTGCTTGGTTGCTGCAGAGGAACGTTCCGCAAGGCGCTGAACTTCGTCCGCAACCACCGCGAAGCCCCGGCCTGCGTCACCGGCCATGGAGGCCTGGATTGCCGCGTTCAGGGACAGGATGTTGGTCTGGTCGGCGATGTCGTTGATCAGGGATACGATGTCACCGATTTCCTGGGAAGATTCACCCAGACGCTTGATCCGCTTGGAGGTTTCCTGGATCTGCTCCCGGATGTTGTCCATGCCGCGGATGGTGTTCTGTACCACTTCCGCGCCTTTCTTCGCGATCGCAACCGACCGCTCCGCAACCGCAGAGGATTCGGCGGCGTTCGAAGATACCTGGTCGATGGACACAGCCATCTCGTTCACCGCAGCGGAGGCGCCGGCAATTTCCTGGGCCTGGTGCTCGGATGCATCGGCCAAGTGCATGGCGGTAGCCTGGGTTTCCTGGGCGGCGGAAGCTACCCGTACCGCAGTACCACGAATCGCCTGTACCAGTCCGCGCATCTGGTCGATCGCGTAGTTGATGGAGTCGGCGATGGCACCGGTGAAGTCCTCGGTTACCGTGGCCTCGGTGGTCAGGTCACCATCAGCCAGGTCGGCCAGTTCGTCCAGCAGTCGCAGAATCGCGTTCTGGTTCTGTTCATTCTGCTCCTGGGTGGTGGCCAGACGCTCCTGGGCGTCGCGGTAAAGGGCAAGACCGATAAAGACAACAATCGCAACCATGGCGGCCAGGATGACAAAGGCCAGGGTCGGGCTGATCAGACGGGAGCTGGACTGGGTGGCGAAGTTGTCGGCCAGAGTCGACAGTTCGGCCAGCAGGCTCTCGGAGTTCTGGAAGATGTCACTTGCGGCGGTACGAACCTTGAAGAGGTCGGGAGAGGCCTCAAGGATCGCGTCTACGTTCTGGGAAACGAACTGGAACAGCTCGTCAACCGCTTCCAGACCATAGATGGCGTCTTCGTCCGCTACGCGGGAGATACCCATGGCGGGGTTGCCGTTAAGCTGGCCGTCAAGTACCCGGCCAAACAGGCTGGCGTCCCGGCCGAAACGGTCGGCCGCGATAACGGCGTCTTCATCACCGGACAGTACGTTGTTAACGGAGCGGACAATACGCTCTGCCAGCAGCGACTGGCGCTGGGCCAGGGAAATCTGCTCGGCAGGGGCGCCGTTATCCAGCAGGATCTGAACGATGTCGTCGTATTCCACCTGCAGCTGGGGAATGGTTTCGTTCAGGGTCCGGGCTACTTCGTGCAGGCCGAGTACCGCATCACGGGTAGAGAGGATGCTGTCGGCGTTTTCACGAACGGTGTTCCAGTGTTCCTGTACGCCGCTTTGCTGGGCCAGTTCACTGGGCGGGAGGCCGGTTTCCGGGTTGCCCTCGGTAACATTGGTCCAGAGCTGCTGGAACTCATCCCGCGAACGACGGAGCTGATCGAAGGCTTCGGCAGTACCACCGGCGGCCTCGGTCGCGTTCTTCGCGATCTCCTGGGAGAGTACCCGCATTTCCGCGGTGTTGGCGATGTACTGCTGGTCGTGCTGACTGTCCTGGTTAATGATGAACAGTACCACAACGAGCAGGACGGTAAGTGCAATCAGCGCTGCGATCAGGCCGGCAACCAGTTTGTTGCCTCCCTGTCCCATACTGAGTCTTCCGGCTCTGTTTTTCATTTTCTGGCTCCCGGCCTCTTTCTTCTGGAAATGGCAAGTATGTGTAGCGGGTTTCAGACGGTCAGGGTGATGTTCCTGCCAGTACCATCACCCTTACCACTGTGCAACATCAAGAAAGCGTTCGTCTTCCACCAGATCGGTGGCTGAGAACACTTTCCAGACCTCCTCATTACGCTCGTAACCGCCGCTCACAAACGGACGAACGCTGTCGGGCACCCCGTCGGGGGTGGCCCTGAAACTGTCTTTGGCGAAGTACTGCATGCCCAGTACGCTGTCGACGACCAGGCCACTGAATACGTCGCCCTGCTCAACCACCAGAACCCGCCGTTCACGCAGGCTGCGGGAAGAGCGGGGCACATCGAAAAAGGTGGCGAGATCGACCAGGGGTAACAGGCGGCCGCGAACATTGGCCGCTCCCATCAGGAACGACCGAACCCCCGGAACATGGGTGAACCGGGGTACATGCAGGATTTCGGTAACTTCGCCCATGGGGGCAACGTAGCGTTCGCCCGAGAGAATAAAACCGATGCCGTTCCAGAGTTCAACGGCTTCCTGTTGTTCCGGCAGACCGGCGGCCATGGACCGGCTGCGCTGGGCGATATCCGTCAGAACGGCAAAAGGGGCGGCCTGGGCGGACATGCGTACTCCAAGGTTGGGGATCAAGCAATCAGGCTGTTGATTGTTTTGATCAGGTCGTCTTCGTTAACTGGCTTGACCAGATAACCCTTGGCACCCTGGCGGGTTCCCCACACCCGGTCAGTTTCCTGATCCTTGGTGGTTACGATCACAACCGGGATGGAAGCGGTTTCCGGCGCACGGGTCAGCTGGCGGGTCGCCTGAAAGCCGTTCAGGCCGGGCATGACAACATCCATCAGCACCAGATCCGGAGTTTCCGCGCGGGCCTTGGCCACACCATCGGCGCCATTATCTGCGGTCAGCACTTCGTGCTTGTGTTTTTCCAGAATGGTGGAAATCTTCTTAACTTCAGTTGGCGAGTCGTCAACAATCAGAATGCGGGCCATGGTTTCCTCGATGGTTCTGTGTGTCAGCAGGGGTTACTGTTCCGCCTGAGGCATGTATTGGCGGATGGTATTAAGCAATTCATCCTTGCTGAACGGTTTGGTCAGATACTGGTCCGAGCCTACGATTCGGCCTTTTGCCTTGTCGAACAGGCCGTCCTTGCTCGAAAGCATGATAACCGGCGTCTTTTTAAAAGAGGAATTGTTCTTGATCAGTGCGCAGGTCTGGTAGCCGTCCAGGCGGGGCATCATGATATCGACAAAAATGATGTCCGGCTGGGAGTCGGCAATCTTGGCCAGAGCGTCAAAGCCGTCTGTGGCAGTGATAACCTCACAGCCAACCTTTTTAAGAAGGGTTTCCGCGGTGCGACGAATGGTCTTGCTGTCGTCAATCACCATGATCTTCAGGTTCTCGAAGTTGTCATCCATTGTCCAACTGCCTTGCGCTCTAGCGACTGTCGTTATTTTCAAACGGGGGTTTTAACACAAACGTTAAGGTTGTTCTATAAACCCCGCTCATTTATAGAGTATCCATGGCCGGATAAAAAGTATTAGTTTGTGACCAAATGTACTTCTGCCGCTGCCATCACGGATTTATCTGCGGATTTCTCCGGATGCATTCACGGCTCGGGTACAATACCATCTGACCTCTCAGCATAGCACTTTATAACCGGTCCGCTCTGCTGACCGGTTCGTGTTTTCTTACCGACAGTTCCAGGAGACGCTATGACAGTCCGGCTGGGGATCGTGATGGATCCCATTCAGGATATTCACTTCAAGAAAGACAGTTCTCTGGCCATGCTGCATGCCGCCCAGAAACGCGGCTGGGAAATCGAGTACATGGAACTGCCGGATCTCTATCTCGCAGGCGGCCAGGCCCGGGCTCATACCCGTGGGCTGACGGTGCACATGGACCCGGACAACTGGTACAGCTTCGGTGCCAGCCAGGATCGTGCGCTCGGTGATCTGGACGTTATTCTGATGCGCCAGGATCCACCGGTGGACCGGGAATTCCTGATGGCCACCTATATACTGGAATCGGCGGAGCAGCAGGGCGCTCTGGTGGTTAATCCGGCGGCCACCCTGCGGGACTGCAACGAAAAACTGTTTGCCACCCAGTTTGAAGACCTGACGCCCCCGCTGATCGTGACCCGCTCTGCCCAGCGTTTCCGGGAGTTCTATGCCGAACACGGTGACATCATCATGAAGCCCGTGGACGGCATGGGTGGCCGCTCGATATTCCGGGTCAAGGAAAACGATGCCAATCTCGGGGTGATTATTGAAACCCTCACCAATTACGGCAGCCATCAGGCCATGGCCCAGAAATTCATCCCTGAAATCACCGAGGGTGACAAGCGTATTCTGCTGATTGAGGGCGAGCCGGTACCCTATGCCCTTGCACGCATTCCGTCGCAAGGTGAGAATCGCGGCAATCTGGCCGCCGGAGGTCGTGGTGAGGGCCGGGAGCTGACCGAGCGTGACCGCCAGATCTGTGCCCGGGTAGCGCCGGTGATCAAGGAAAAGGGCCTGATGTTCGTGGGGCTTGATGTCATTGGAGACTATCTCACGGAAATCAACGTCACCAGCCCCACCTGCATTCGTGAGCTGGATGCGGCGTTTGGCATCGACATTGCCGGCATGCTGATGGACGCCATCGAGCGGCGTCTGGCCAGAGACTGAAGACCGATCACAGCTTTTGAGCGCACAAGGAGACTCAGGAACCGTCATGGCAACTCAGGTTAGCGATTTCGATCGGTTTTCCTTCACCCTGTTTATGGCATTGGCCGTTCATGCCATGTTGGTGTTGGGGATTACCTTTGCCCCGGAATCGCCCCGGTCTTCGGCTCAGACCATGGAAATTACCCTGTCCCAGTTCGACGATGAGCAGGCGCCGGAGAAAGCCGATTTTCTGGCCCAGACCAGTCAACAGGGCAGTGGCTCGGAAGAGCAGGCCATGGAAATGACCTCGCCCAATCCCTCCGAGATCAGTCAGCCGGAGCTGGCTCAGGTGCAACCCGAGCCACAGACCACCACCCGGCCTCAGCCGCAACAGGAGCGGGCGGTCGTCCAGACCGAGACTCACACCGAGCGCCAGGCGTCAAGGCCCGAGGAGCGAAGCGAGCCCCAGGAAGAGCCCTTGCCTCAGAGCGAGAAAAAGAGCCTGATGGAGCGCAGCCTGGAGATTGCCAGCCTGGAGGCGAGGTTTGACGCACAGCAGCGGGCCTATGCCCGCAAACCCCGGGTAATGCGGGTAACGGCAGCCTCGACCCTGAAGTCCAGCAACGCCTGGTATGTGCAGAACTGGGTGAGCAAGGTGACCCGGGTGGGTAACATCAACTATCCCACCGAAGCCAGGCAGGCAGGCATCTACGGCACCCTGCGCATGCTGGTTTCGCTGAAGAAAGATGGCACAATCAAGGAAGTGGCAATCCTCCAGTCCTCCGGCAGTACGGTGCTGGATGATGCCGCAATCCGAATTGTGCGTATGGCCGCTCCGTTTGCGCCTTTCCCGGAGGAAATGCGTCAGGACGTGGACGAACTGGAAATCATACGCACCTGGTCATTTCAGAGACGGGGGCTTACATCAGGATGACGGCCGAACACGACACCACAGGCAGTCTCAGGCACCACTTCCTGGTGGCTTCGCCCTGGTTGGCTGATCCCCGCTTTCACGGTGGGGTGATCTACCTTTGCGAACACTCGGAAGAGGGCGCGCTGGGGCTGATGATCAATCAGCCGCTGGATATCCACCTGGGTGAGATCCTCGAGCAGCTCGACATGCACGGCGGGGAGCTGGACCTGCCGGTATACACCGGCGGGCCGGTTCAGCCAGAGCGCGGCTTTGTTCTGCACTCGCCGGGCCGGCAGTGGCAGAATACCGCGCGAGTCACCGACGAAGTGCTGTTGACCACCTCCCGGGATATTCTGGAAAGCATTGGCCGGGATGAGGGGCCGGAATCGTTTCTGGTGGCACTGGGTTACTCTGGCTGGGGCGAGGGTCAGCTGGAGGAAGAGCTGGGCAGCAATGCCTGGTTGACCTGCCCGGCCAGCACCGACATTCTGTTCCGCACGCCGGCAGACCAACGTTACCAGGCGGTACTCCGCCTGATGGGCATTGATCTGAACCAGCTCAGTGATTCGGTGGGTCATGCCTGATCCCGGTAACCGTCGACTACTGGCCTTTGATTTCGGCACCCGGCGTATCGGGGTGGCGTCAGGGCAGGAAATGCTCGGAACCGGCCAGCCCCTGGCCATGCTTCCGGCCAGGGACGGGATTCCCGACTGGCAGCAGATCGAGGCGCTGCTGGCGGAATGGCAGCCGGATATTGTCCTGGTTGGCCTGCCTCTGAATATGGATGACACCGAAAATGACATGTGCGCGCGGGCCCGCAAGTTCGGCAAGCGTTTGCACGGTCGCTACCATGTCACGGTCGAAATGGTGGATGAACGACTCACCAGCTACGAAGCCAAGGGCGAGGTGATGGCCGGTGGTGGCAGCCGCGATTTCGGCCGCCACGGCGTCGATGACCGTGCCGCCGTGCTGATACTGGAAACCTGGTGCCGGGAGCAGGCCGGCTGATCTGATAAACGAGGCTGTAATGACCGCATTGCTTGATATAGACCAGCTGCTCGACACCTTGGAATCCGGCCTGCGTCAGATTCTCCAGGCGCGTGGCGTGGATGACCCGGTGCTGATCGGAATCAGGACCGGCGGTGTCTGGCTGGCAGATGTGTTGGGGAAGCGCCTGGGTATTGCCCAGCCTTTCGGAGAGCTGGACATCTCGTTCTACCGGGATGACTTCAGCCGCATTGGTCTGAACCCCCGGGTGATGCCGTCCAGTCTGCCGTTTGATACCGAAGGCCGGGACATCATCCTGATCGACGACGTGATCATGAGTGGCCGGACGATCCGGGCTGCCATGAACGAAATATTCGACTACGGCCGTCCGGCCAGTATCATACTGGCCACGCTGATCGATATGGGCGCCAGGGAACTACCAATCCAGCCGGATGTGGTGGGACGGGCCCTGACGCTGGAAGCCCATCAACGAGTGAAACTGCGTGGCCCCGAGCCACTGCGCATTGAAGTACAGGAATCCGGGCAGTAAACCTTCCCAACTGATAACAGGCGAGCCATGACCGCGAACGACCCTTCCCCGAACCACTTGCAGCTGACCCGGGATGGTCAGTTGCGGCATTTCCTGACGCTGGATGGCCTGGGCCAGCCACTGCTCACGGATATTCTCGACACCGCCGACTCCTTTATTGAGGTGGGAGAGAGAAGTATCAAGAAAGTGCCCCTTCTCAGAGGCCGCACCGTAGTCAACCTGTTCTTTGAATCCAGTACCCGGACCCGGAGCACCTTCGAACTCGCGGCCAAGCGCCTGTCTGCCGACGTCCTGAACCTGGATATTTCTACCTCAGCTACCTCCAAGGGTGAATCCCTGTCCGATACCCTGCTTAATCTGGAGGCCATGGCTTCGGATATGTTCGTAGTGCGTCATTCCCAGAGCGGCGCGCCGCATTTCATAGCCGAGAGTGTGACCCCGGGCGTTGCCATCATTAATGCCGGTGACGGCCGCCACGCCCATCCCACCCAGGCGATGCTGGACATGCTGACCATCCGTCAGCGCAAGGGCAGCTTTGAAGGCCTGAAAGTTGCCATTGTCGGGGATGTGCTGCACTCCCGGGTGGCGCGCTCGCAGATTCGCGCATTGAATGTGCTGGGCGCGGAAGAGGTGCGGGTGATTGCCCCCGGCACGCTGCTGCCCAGGGATGTCGAGGATCTTGGCTGTACCGTGGAATACGATATGGCGCGGGGCATGAAAGACCTGGATGTGGTGATCATGCTGAGGCTTCAGAAGGAGCGCATGGAAGGTGCCCTGCTACCCAGTGAACGTGAGTTTTACCGTCTGTACGGGCTGAATCAGGAAAAGCTGGGGCTGGCAAAGCCCGATTGCATCGTCATGCATCCGGGCCCGATCAACCGCGGGGTCGAGATTGAGTCGGCAGTGGCCGATGGGCCCCAGTCGGTCATTCTTAACCAGGTCACCAATGGTATTGCTATCCGGATGGCGGTGATGTCCATGGCCATGGGTGGTCAGATGGCGGAGCGTCAGCAAAGACAGCAGGAACAGCAGGAGGGCCGGGCATGACAGCATCAGCGAACTGGAATGAGGGCGGCCTGAAACTGACCGGCGGGCAGTTGTTTGAGCCGGGCAAGGGGTTGATCAGTAACCCGGGGCTGTTGGTGCGCAATGGTCGCATAGAGGCGGTTGGAGCGCAGGCTCAGGCAGCCGAGGGCGCGGCAACACTGGACGCCGCCGGGCAGGTGATCGCGCCCGGTTTTATCGACCTGTGCTGTAATCTCCGGGAGCCGGGCAATGGCCAGAAGGGCAATATTGCCTCGGAAACACGAGCCGCCGCCCATGGTGGTTTCACCACGGTCTGTGCCTCGCCGGAAACCTCGCCGGTCAATGATTCCGGTGCCGTGACCAATCTGATTCTCGACAGCGTGGCCTCCCGAGGTGTGGTTCGGGTGCTGCCGATCGGTGCCATCACCCGTGGCCTTGATGGCGATATGCTCAGTGATATGGCCGGCCTGAAAGCAGCCGGTTGCGTGGCGGTCGGCAATGGTTCCCGGGGCGTGCGCAATGCCCGCATTCTGCGCAGGTGTATGGCCTATGCCCAGACCTTCGGACTGACCGTGATGTTCAGTCCGGAAAATACGGCACTGGCGGCCGATGGCTACGCCCATGATGGCCAGGTCACCACGCGTCTGGGGCTACTGGGTATTCCCGAGGTGGCCGAAACGGCCGCGGTCATGGAAATGCTACTGCTGGCGGAAGAGACCGGGGTGCGCCTGCACCTGAGCCAGCTGTCCTGTGCCCGCAGCGTCGAGATGCTGGCCCAGGCCCGGGATCGCGGCGTGAAGGTTACCGCCGATGTTGCCATGCACCAGTTGGCATTCACCGAGTCGGCCCTGGCCGGCTTCGACAGTCGTTTTCATGTCCGGCCGCCCCTGCGCGGAGAAGCCGACCGTCAGGCGCTGGTGGCCGGCGTGCGGGACGGCGTTATCGATGCAATTGTGAGTCAGCATCAGCCCCATGATTCCGCGGCCAAACAGGCCCCGCTGCCCGCGACCGAGCCCGGGCTGTCGAGCATCGAGAGCGTGCTGTCCCTGGGCCTGGAGCTGGTACAGAATCATGAGCTGGAACTGCCGGATCTGCTGCGGGCGCTGACCGCCGGGCCGGCGGCTGTCCTGGGCCGGGAAGTGGCTCTGACGGCCGGGGCTGCCGCTGATCTTTGCCTGTTTGACCCGGATGGCCACTGGCAGCCTTCCGCAGCAACGCTGCTGTCGGCGGGCCGGCACGCTCCGGTTCTGGATCGGGCCCTGCGAGGGGATGTGAAACTCACCCTGGTGGCAGGTCGCACCGCCTGGCAGGCTCCCGGAACCCCACTTTGAAAAATGAGGCAGGGGCGGCTCCGCCTCTGTCGACATCATCACAGAACTCGCCGGTTTTGCTGAAAAACCCTTGATGGCAGGCACCTGAGCCAACGTATTCTATGACCCGACCCTCTACGGTCAGGTCATAGAATACGAGAGCCAGTCACCCGGATGTGACCGGCCCGACAATAAAAACTCAGGAGTCATCCCGTGAAATCAATCCGCTTTTCCCGCCGGCTCGCCATGGCGGCCGCCCTGTGTGCCAGCCTGGTGGCACCCTCCCTGGTTCAGGCCCAGGATGAAATCCTTGAGCGCAGTTTCTGTGTATTCGATCCGGTCGGTGCCAATGGCCCGCTGTTTGCCATCACCAAGGAATTCCAGCCGGTGGCCCTCAAGCGAGGCATCAAGCTGGAACTGCGTGCCTACACCGATGAAAAAGTAGCGGCCGAAGACTTCAAGGCTGGCCAGTGCGATGCCGTGTTGCTGACCGGCACCCGTGCCCGGGAATTCAACAAGTTTACCGGTAGTCTTGAAGCCATGGGTGCAGTGCCGGGCGAAGAAGAAATGCGCCTGTTGTACAACACCCTGAGCCAGCCCAAGGCCCGGCCGTTCCTGGTTGACGGACCCTATGAGGTTGCCGGTGTCTTTCCTGCCGGGGCCATTTACCTGTATACCCGCGACCGGGCCATTGATTCGGTCGAGAAACTCCAGGGCAAACGCATCGCAACGCTGGATTACGACTCGGCCTCGGTGCGCATGGTCCGTCATGTCGGAGCATCGGTGGTTGGCTCCAACTCCGCCAACTTTGCCGGCAAGTTCAATAATGGCAGTGTCGACCTGGCCTATGCTCCGGCCGTGGCCTATCAGCCTCTGGAACTCTATAAGGGCGTTAATTCCAAGGGTGGGGTGTTCAAGTATGCCCTGGCGTACATGAACTTCCAGGTCATTATTCATCGCGACCGTTTCCCGGAAGACGCCGGCCAGATGGTTCGGGATGAGTCCATCAAGCGGATTGATCAGGCCTACGAGATCATTGCGGAAGCGGAGTCCGGGATTCCTGCCGACGTCTGGATGCACCCGCCCCGGGAAGACGTGGCCGAGTACGACAAGATGCTGCGCCAGGTTCGTCTCTCACTGTTGGAGGACGGGGTCTATGATGAGCGCGCCATCAAGTTGATGAAGGCGATTCGCTGTCGGGTGGATGGCTCCCGTTCGGAGTGCGCCTCCTGAGGCACTGAGCGGCCCGCATACAGCGGGCCGCAGGTGATCAGCGGATGGCGTCTTTCAGGGCCTTGCCGGCCTTGAAACCCACGGTCTTGCTGGCAGGGATCTGGATGCTTGCGCCGGTTTGCGGATTGCGTCCGCTGCGGGCTTCCCGGCTGCGGATGTTGAAGGTACCGAAACCGATCAGTGTCACGTCTTCTCCCCGCGCGGCAGCCGCCGACACCTGGTCGGTAAATGCGTTGATTACCTCTCCGGCCTTTTCCCGGGTAAGCCCGGTTTTGTCGGCAATGGCAGCAGCAAGTTCAGGTTTGCGCATCGGATACTCCTGATTATTCGTTCTGATTGTTGTTGGTTATTGCCCCGGCCAGGCCGGAGGCTGAAGCAATCTATAGTGGCTTTGGGCTGAATCTGCAAACCTTCTTCGGTAACGATATGTTCCCGGAGGCGTCATTTGCGGGATCGGTCTCATAAACCCGGGGCGGAGTTCGTCATAATGAGCGTCGGTTACAGACTGTAACAAATGGTGCAGTCCGCCCCCATCTTCTGGACAAAACACAAGAACAAAAGGTTGAAAGGTATGAAGGGTTTCCGGAGATCCCCGACAACATCATCTGGGCTTCGCGGCATGGTGGCGGCATTGACTGCCGGTCTCCTGCTGAGCGGCTGCGGGGCGGTCAATAACATGATCTACAAGACCACGGGGGATGTCATGAAGGGCTTCTCCCGCAACCATACCGTCCCCTACCTCATGGAGTCGGACGATCTGGCCATGGGCTGTTCCATGAGCGAGGCTACCGCGCCGCTGTTGATGTCGTTTGGTCGGGTAACCAGCGAGCCGGATCAACTGGCTGTGATGCTCTACCTGTCTTCGGGCAGTTGTGCGGAAGAGCAGGCCAGGGAGCATGAGCTGGCAGGGTTGGCCGCCATGTACGCCATGGACGCGACCGCGGCGGAAGACGCCTTTATTCGCCAGAAGCGTGCCCATACCCTGGCCGCTCGCCGCTATCTGAAAAGCTGGCAGCATCACAATAGCCACTATGGCAACCCGGATGAAACCGAGTGCCCGGATTTCGACGATGACATGGACGAGTTCATGTACATGGCCGGTTTGCTGTCCGGGCTGCAGGCGCTTAACGCCCAGATCCAGGCCACTTCCTCGGTGGGCGTTCCGTTCAATACCGGCTCCGTGGTGGGCCGTGCTACCCAATGTCTGGATAACAAGAAATGGTGGGGCGCCCCCATGGGCCTGCGTGCCACCGTCTGGGCCATGATCCCGGGAACCCAGCCGCAGGGTGAAGATGCCTTCGAGCGCCTGGCCATTGCCGCGGAGCAGGGCGAGGAAGCTGGCGTCCGACTGGGCCATGTGTTCCAGGCCATTGCGGCCATGAACAAGAATGATGAAGCCCTGGTGAAGTCGGTTATCCGCGACCATGCTGAATCCCTTGAGGCCAATCCGGCTAACGAGGAATGGCGGTTTGTGGATGCCATGGCGACCAATATGCTGGTGGCGATTTCGGATCGGCTGTGGGTGGAAAACACCGGTCACCGCACCCCCATCGGGCAGTTCGGTGCCTTCTGGGATGACCAGCGTGAACCGGTCGAGACCATGGATCTGGACGACCTGTTGTAACCATCATCAAGCCGAGTAAGCCGATATGCCCCAGGGTGGTTTTCGTCGTAGTGGTCTGGAGTGGTTTTCATCGCTGCCGGCCTGTCTGTTGTTGCTGGCTGTGGTTCTGTTCTCCACCAGCAGTGATATTCATAACCAGATGTTGCGCGCTGGTGAGCAGCTCTGGAGTGGCTATTACAAGCTGCGCATGGACCCGGTACAACCGGAGTGCGACCTCAACCGGGATGTTGAGGCAGAAGTCGCCCGGGAACTGGCTGAGCAAGCGCCGGCAGACGACCCGATGGCAGCACTGCTTGGCGCCCATGAAAAAGATCCCCGGGAAGTTCGTCTTGCCATAGAGCGCTCGGTGGCGGATTGCCGGGCCGCTCACGCCAGTTACGAAGACCTGCAGGACAAACTGACTCCCGGTGTGAAAGCCTATCGGGCGGTAGAGCTTTTTGTAGCCGACCTGATCGCGTTCGGGCTCACAGCCCAACGCTATGTTCTGGTGATTCTGGTGATGCTGTGTGCGGTGACCGCCACACTCACCCGCCATCACATTGCCATGCGAGCCATGGAGACCCGGTTGGACTACACCGTCTCCTATACCCTGCAAACCATTGCCAACGCCATGTTGCTGGGCTCGTCAGTGATCTTCCGGCAATCCAGCCTGGCCAGCAGCACCGCCGTATCCGGTGAGGAGCTGCTGCTACACAATTTCTGGATTGTCGGCTTTGCCTGCCTGACGCTGGCGAGCCTCTATCGCCTGTTCCGCGTGCCCGACAATCTGGCGCCGGGGGGCAATCTGAATCAGGCGTTTCTGTCGGTTCCGCTCTATACCGTGATGTGTCTGATTTCAGGTACTTACTTCGCGCTGATCGGTCATTCCTCCGGTATCGGGATCTATCTGGGCAAGATGATGGAACTGGCCGACATGTTCCTGAATGTCGGGCTGTACGTGTGGGTGGGCATGATGCTGAAACAGACCCGCCTGGCGACTCTGGTTTTCAATATTTTCCGGCCCTGGCGTATGCCGCCGGAGATGCTGGCGGTGGTGGCCGTTCTGGTGGCGGCGGTGCCTACCGCCTATACCGGTGCTTCCGGTATTTTTGTGATTGCTGCCGGTGCTGTTATCTACAGTGAGCTCCGAGCGGCGGGCGCGCGCAGACATCTGGCCCTGGCGGCCACGGCCATGTCGGGCTCCCTGGGTGTGGTATTGCGGCCGTGTCTGCTGGTGGTGGTGATTGCCTACCTGAACCGAGAGGTGACGACCGATGAGTTGTTTGGCTGGGGCATCTGGGTATTCGTACTGACCGCCACCATGTTTGCGATGGTGGCTCTCACGGTGAACCGGCAGAGCCAGTTTGACCTTGCCCCGGCGGCCGATGCCTTTCCGGCGTCCATTCAGGCTTTGCGGCCATTGATTCCCTATGTGATCGTGATCGCTGCCGTAGTGCTGTTCTACCGGCTTGCCCTGGATGTGAAGATGGACGAATTTTCGGCGCCCCGGTTGCTGCCGGTGATCATGCTGGCCATTCTGGTATATGAGCATATCAGCCTGAACAATGGCCGGGGCCGGGCGTCCGGTGAGATCAATCACCAGGGGCTGGAGCGCAGCGTTCGTGGCGCGACCAACGATACCACCGCTGAGATTGGCGCCCTTTTGTTGCTGCTGGGGCTGTCGGTGAGCATTGGTGGTGTGATCGAGCGCTCCCACATCATGGAAACTTTCCCTCAGGCGTTCGACAGTCCCTGGTCTGCCATGCTGCTGATGGTAGTGATCCTGGTGATTCTGGGGATGATCATGGACGCCTTCGGGGCGGTGATTCTGGTAACCGCAACGGTGGCGACCATAGCCTACTCCAGCGGTATTCACCCGGTGCATTTCTGGATGGTGACGCTGGTAGCCTTCGAGCTTGGCTACCTGAGCCCGCCTGTGGCCCTGAACCATCTGCTCACCCGCCAGGTGGTGGGCGAGGCTGAGGTGCTGGCGGCCCAGCAGGAAGGTGGAACCTTCTACCAGCGCCACGAACGCATCATCATGCCACTGATTGCCATGGGTATTTCTCTGGTACTGGTGGCCTTTGTGCCGTTGCTGTTCTACGCCAACTGATTTCTCTGCCCGAGGCCGCCCCGGCGGCCTGTCTGGTCTGTGTTCTCAAACCAAAGGCACAAAAAAAGCGCCGAGCTTTCGCAAGGCGCTTTTTTTATGGCAGTGGGAAAGCGGCTTTAGCCGGCTTTCGGGCCCGCTTCAACAATGGCGTCGGCCACGTCGAATTTCTTGAAGTTTTCCACGAACTGGGCAATCAGCTCCTGAGCCTTGCCGTCGTAGTAGTCCGGGCTGACCCAGGTGGTGCGCGGGTTCAGCAGCTCGGTGTCTACGCCCGGAACGTGCTTGGGCACGTCCAGATTCAGGGCATCCAGGTGCTCGGTTTCGACGTCGTCCAGATCGCCGTTCTGGATGGCGGCAATGATGGCGCGGGTGGTCGGAATGCTGAAACGCTTGCCTTCACCGTAGGGGCCACCGGTCCAGCCGGTGTTGACCAGAAATACCTTGCTGCCGAATTCGTCGATACGCTTCATCAGCAGCTCGGCATAGACGCCGGCCGGGCGCGGGAAGAACGGCGCACCAAAGCAGGTCGAGAAGGTGGACTTCAGCTTGGAGGATGAGCCCATTTCGGTGGAGCCCACCAGCGCGGTGTAGCCACTCAGGAAATGGTACGCAGCCGCTTCACGACTCAGGATGGATACCGGAGGCAGAACGCCGGTCATGTCGCAGGTCAGGAAGATGATGTGCGAGGGCTCACCGGCACGGTTCTCGATCACGCGCTTTTCGACGTGCTCGAGCGGATAGGCGCAGCGGGAGTTTTCGGTCAGTGAAACGTCGTTGTAATCCGGCTCGCGGGTCTCCGGATCAATCATCACGTTCTCAACGATGGCGCCGAAACGGATGGCGTCCCAGATGATCGGTTCGTTCTTCTGGCTCAGGTCGATGCACTTGGCGTAGCAACCGCCTTCAATATTGAATACGGTGCCCGGGCCCCAGCCGTGCTCATCGTCACCGATCAGGAACCGGTGCGGGTCTGCAGACAGGGTGGTTTTGCCGGTGCCGGACAGGCCGAAGAACAGGCAGGTCTCGCCGGTTTCACTGACGTTGGCTGAGCAGTGCATGGGCAGAACGTCTTTCTCGGGCAGAAGGAAGTTCTGAACCGAGAACATGGCTTTTTTCATTTCGCCTGCGTAGTGCATGCCGGCCAGCAACACCTTGCGCTTGGCGAAGTTGATGATGACGCAGCCGTCGGAGTTGGTGCCATCACGCTCCGGTACACACTCGAAATTAGCGGCGTTGAGAATCTGCCATTCCTGCTTGTCGGCCGGGTTGAAGCTATCCGGGCGAATGAACAGGTTGCGGCCGAACAGGTTCTGCCACGCGGTTTCCGTGGTCATTTTTACCGGCAGGTAGTGTTCCGGGTCGGAACCAACGTGAACGTGAGAGACGAAGCGGTCTTTTTCGGCGATGTAGGCTTCAACGCGATCCCACAGGGCATCGAACTTTTCAGCATCGAACGGGCGGTTGATCGGACCCCAGTGAATGTCGTCGGCGGTGCTGGGCTCCTCGACGATAAAGCGGTCCATAGGAGACCGGCCGGTACGCTCACCGGTGGTGACCACCAGAGAACCGTTGGATGCCAGCTGGCCTTCGTTCCTTGCTAATGCCAGCTCGACCAGTCGTGCTGTACTCAGATCATTATAAGTGTTGCTCACTTCGACCTCGCCCTCGGGATGTCTTCGTGATTGCCCAGGCCGTCCCCCCGAAAATTGACGGAAAACTGAACAATCGGGTCAATTCAGGCGCGCTATTATGCCAGAGACGCCCACAAAAAACGACTGCCCTGAAAGCCGCGCCAGAGGCGGCTTCCGGGCAAGTTCAGTGACTGCTTAGTGTAACGTATGGCCGGTGAAAAGGTGATCAATATCATTTCTATTGAAGCGATAGTTTGCGTGACAGAACTGGCAGTCCATGTTGATGCTGCCCTGTTCGTCGAGGATGCTGTAGCACTCGTCCTTGCCGATGGCTTCCAGCGCGGCCAGGGTGCGCTCCCGGGAGCAGCTGCAGCGGAAGGCAACCGGATCCGGCTCGAACAGGC
>NZ_DIHV01000159.1:0-20464 GCF_002420325.1 Marinobacter sp. UBA5687 | reverse complement strand
GTCTTTGTCCTTGCTTTTGCCAACCTCGGCAAACGCGGCCAGCCTGTCTGCCACGCGTCGGTTAAAGCTGCCCTCAGGGAACACGCCATCAGCATCCGGTTGCCCCGGCTCCAGGCCCGTCAACAACTCAATGGCCTGGTCGATATGGGTAACGGGATAAATGGAGAACCTTCCGTCCTGCACCGCTTCCCGCACCGATTCATTCAGCATCAGATGCTCCACATTGCTGGCCGGCAACAAGGCACCCTGGCTGTTTACGCCGCCGTCCTGCCGGCAGACATTGAAGAAGCCTTCAATCTTTTCGTTGACGCCACCCACCGCCTGCACCTCACCATGCTGGTTCATGGAGCCGGTAACCGCCAGGGACTGCTTGAGCGGAACGCCGGCGATGGCGGACAACAACACACAGGTTTCCGCCACCGAGGCAGAATCCCCTTCCACGCCACCGTAGGATTGTTCAAAGGCCAGACTGGTCGACAGTGACAGCTCATTCATCGGCGCATAACGATTGGCCAGGAACCGGGACAGAATCATCACCGCCTTGCTGTGGATCGGCCCACCAAGCTTGGCTTCCCGCTCGATATCCACCACCTGGCCCTTGCCAGGGCGCGCCGTGGCGGTAATTCGGGTGGGCTGACCAAAGCGGGTGGCGCCTAACTGCAGTACCGACAGACCATTCACCTGCCCCACCTGCTCGCCCTGAGTGGCAATCATCACCACACCCCGGCGAATCTGCTCCAGACTGCGCTCACGGACCCGGCTCGCCCGGTAGTCCCGCTCGTCAATGGCCTGCTGAACATGGCTGGCGCACACCTGCGGGCTGTTGGCCACACCAGCCCAGTGGTCCGACTCGGTGAGCAGATCTTTCAGTACTCGATCATGGGCCGTCAGCTTGTTCTGATCGCTGGCCAGACGGCTCGCGTGTTCAATCAACCTGGCAACCGCCTCCCTGTTCAGGGCTCTTACGCCAGCCAACCGGGCCATGGTGGCAATCATCCGGGCGTAGAGTAAGTAGCTGGCCTCATCCCGCTCCATGTCGTCTTCAAAATCCGCTTCCACCTTGAACAGGTCCAGAAAGTCCGGATCGTAGTGGGACAGCAGGTAATACAACATCCGGTCGCCAAGCAGCACCACCTTTACCGAAAGCGGAATCGGCTCCGGTTGTTGGCTTACCGTGGTGGCGAGGCCATACAAGCGCTCCAGGGATTCGATGCGGATCTCGCCGGAAAAGAGTATGCGTTTGAGGCTTTCCCAGGCCATGGGCTGCGACAGTACCCGCCGAGCGTCGAGGATCAGGTAGCCACCGTTGGCCCGATGCAGAGCCCCGGCCCGAATCAGGGTGAAATCCGTGTACAGGTTACCCTGGTGGGCCCGGTGTTCGATCTGGCCCGCCAGGTGCTGGTGGTTGGGAAGATCTTCATAGATGACGGGGGCCCCACGGGTCTCGGCATTATCCACCAGCAGATTCACCCGGTAACGGTTCAACAACCCTGCCGGTGCGCCGTTTTCGGTATCCTGAAAGGCCTCGGCATGCTCCACCACATCCTCTCGAACCGCGTCCAGGTGCGCGACCACGGCCGGCACATGCGCCCACTTCTCGCGCAGCTCACCCATGGGCCCGCCCAGGGTAAGCTGGACCATTTCCTCATTCAGGGCATGGACCCGCTCCCGAACTTCCTTGCGCAGCCGGGGCACCTGCTGTATGGCCTGCTGCAGCTTTTTCTGGAGGTCTTCCACCTTGGATTCCACCAGTTCCTTTTCTTCATCGGAGAAGGTCTTGTATTCCTCAGGCTCGATCACCTCGCCGTTGCGCATGGGCGCAAAGGTAAAACCTGCCGGGGTGGTGAGCATGGCTATATTGTTGGCGTTTGCCTCTTCCTGAATCGCAGACAGGCCTTGCTGCTGGCGCCGGGTAACCTCTTCCTGCAGTTCCTGAATACGGGCCTGGTACTCCTCGCTTTCAAAAGTGGCCGGTATGGTGGACTTCAGTTCGTTGGCCAGTTCGCTCATATCGGCCTTGAATATGCGACCTTCCCCCGGCGGCAGCTCGATGGCCCCGGGTTTGTCCGATTGCTGAAAATTGAACACATGACACCAGTCCGACGGCACCGGTTTTTCCGCGGCATGGCTGGCCAATACCCGCCGTACCAGCTCATGCTTGCCGGCACCGGAGGGCCCCAATACGAACAGGTTAAAACCCTGGGCCTTCATGCTAGCCCCGAATTCCAGGGCACGCAGTGCCCGATCCTGACCGAATGGCAGAGCCAGATCTTCCAGGCTTTCCGTGGTTTCAAAATCCAGTTTGTCCAGCGGGCACCGATGGTAGATCCGGTCTTCGGTAAGTGCGTCGGGCAGAGCCATCCGTCCTCCTTATGGCTTAGGCGTTGCCTTCCAGTTTGTCCTGGGTGCGCAAATCAAAATCGCTGGCATCGTGCCGCTCGTGCAGTTGGGAGGCAAGATCGCCCCAGGCCTTGTTCACCATACGGCCACGCTTAACTGCCGGGCGCTTGGCCACCTCGTCGGTCCAGCGAACCACGTTGGTATAGGTGTGGGCTTCCAGGAATTCGGCCGCCTCGTACACCATGTTTTTCACCAGGGCTCCGTACCAGGGCCAGATGGCCATGTCGGCGATGGTGTATTCATCACCGGCAATGTACTGGTTATCCGCCAGCTGACGATCGAGCACGTCCAACTGGCGCTTCACTTCCATAGTGTAGCGGTTGATGGGGTACTCGTACTTTTCTGGCGCGTAGGCATAAAAGTGACCAAAGCCGCCTCCCAGGAAAGGCGCACTGCCCATCTGCCAGAACAGCCAGTTCATGGTTTCGGTGCGTTTGGCCGGGTCCCTGGGCAGAAACGCATCAAACTTTTCCGCCAGGTAGAACAGAATGGAACCAGACTCAAAAACCCGGATGGCCGGGTCCACACTGCGATCCAGCATGGCAGGGATCTTGGAGTTGGGATTCACCTTCACGAACCCGCTGCTGAACTGATCCCCTTCGGTGATTCGAATCAGCCAGGCATCGTATTCCGCCTCCTTTATGCCTTTTTCCAGCAGCTCCTCAAGCATGACCGTTGCTTTCACACCGTTGGGCGTTGCCAGGGAATAAAGCTGGAACGGATGCTCCCCCACCGGCAGCTCTTTTTCATGGGTAGGGCCGGCGATGGGGCGGTTGATGTTAGAGAACTTGCCGCCGTTGTTCGGATCCCATTTCCAGACTTTCGGAGGTGTGTAAGTTGGGTCACTCATTCCGTTTTCTCCCATTGGCTTTACAGGGTTAGTGGCATGACTGTAACCGAATCCGGCACGGGTACGCACGTGGAATACGTCTGCGCGGGATCAATAATCGGTCATCGGTATTGGGCTATACTCGGCTCTGGATCAACTGGACTGCAATGGAACCTGCCATGGCGTGTCACGCCGACCGGACCGCTCCTGTCTTTCAAACGAAAGGCCTGACCAAAACCTACCGTCAGGGCGATGTGGAAGTACATGCCCTGCGGGGGGTCGATATCAGCCTTTATCCTGGGGAGCTGGTAGTGATGCTTGGCGCCTCAGGCTCAGGCAAATCCACGCTTTTGAACATTCTGGGCGGACTGGATGTGCCCACCACCGGCGAAGTTCGTTATCAGGACATCGACCTGGCCGGCGCCTCAGACCGGGAGCTTACCCGCTATCGCAGGGATTATGTCGGGTTCGTGTTTCAGTTCTACAACCTCATCCCCAGCCTGACCGCCCGCGAAAACGTCATCGCCGTGACCGAGATTGCCCGTGACCCCATGGCGCCGGAAGAAGCCCTGGACATGGTGGGCCTGGCCAGTCGCCTGGACCATTTCCCGGCTCAGCTTTCCGGTGGCGAGCAACAAAGAGTGGCCATTGCCAGAGCCATATCCAAGCGACCCCGGGTGCTGCTGTGCGATGAGCCTACCGGAGCACTGGACTCGGCCACCGGTATACTGGTCCTCGCGGCATTGGAACGGGCAAACCGGGAAACCGGCACGACCACGATAATCATCACCCACAATGCTTCAATCGCGAACATGGCGGACAGAGTGATCACCCTTTCAGATGGCGTGATCAGCGGTGAGCACCGCAACTCAGAACGCCAGGACCCGAACACCCTGAGCTGGTGATGCCATGATTTTCGGGCCGAGCGTACTGCACACCAAACTGAGACGGGAAATCTGGCAGATGCGCGGCCAGCTGCTGGCGATCGCGCTGGTGATTGCGGGCGGGATCGCGGTTTGCCTGATGTCTCTGGTCAATTACTCCTCCCTGACAGCCACCCGGGATCAGTACTATCAGGAGCACCAGTTTGCTGATGTTTTCGTTTCGGTAAAACGGGCCCCCCGCCATGTGCTGCAAACGGTTTCCGAGCTACCGGGTGTGACCCGCCTGAGCGGCCGGGTGGAAGGCGCCGCAAAGCTCAATCTCCCCGATTACGATGAACCTGTGTCGGCCCACCTGGTGTCTGTTCCTCCGGCCGGCCAACCCGAGGTAAACCAGCTGTATGTCCGGCAAGGTCGACTGCCAAGCGCCACCCACGCCAATGAAGTCGCAATCATTGGCAGCTTCGCGGATGCGCACCAGCTCACTCTGGACGACAGTTTCAACGCCATCATCAATGGCCGACAACAAACCCTGAAAATCGTGGGCATTGTCGAGTCGCCGGAATTCATCTACGTGATACCTCCGGGGGGCATGCTTCCGGATTATCAGCGCTTTGGCGTGCTCTGGCTGAATCAGGAAGCACTGGCCGCCGCCATGGACATGCGGGGTGCCTTCAACAGTCTGGTGCTGCAGATCGACCCGCGGCATCCTGTGGAAGATGTGATCGACCCACTGGACCGGTTGCTGGCGCGCTACGGCAGTACCGGTGCGTTCGCCCGGGCTGACCAGTTCTCACACCGTTTTCTCAGTGACGAGCTCGAGCAGCTGAAGGCCATGGCGATTATCTTTCCGTCCATTTTTATGGGCGTCGCCATGTTTCTGCTCAATGTGGTGGTGACACGCCTGATCAGTACCCAGAGGGAAATCGTCGCCATTCTCAAAGCCTTCGGCTACAGCAATGGCCAGATCGGCTGGCACTATAGCCAACTGGTGCTGGCCATTGCGTTTACCGGGCTTGCCATCGGCTGCGCCAGTGGCCTCTGGCTGGGGCATCGGTTGGGAGAGCTGTATATGGATTACTACCGCTTCCCTTCGCTACTGTTCCGAATCAATCCCTGGTGGCTGGCGTTACTGGCCCTGATCAGCATGGCAGTTGCACTGCTCGGCGGCTGGCGCTCCATCCGCGCTGCGGCCGCCCTGCCCCCGGCGGAAGCCATGCAGCCCGAGAGCCCCGCCCGATACCGGATTACCATTACCGAACGGCTGCTGGGCTGGGTGCGCTTTCATCAGCCTTCACGCATGATCGTCAGGCAGCTCGCCCGCAAGCCAGGCCGAACCGCCCTCTCGGTATTTGGCATTGCCATGGCCACGGCCATCGTGGTGGTGGGCAATTTTCAGTTCAGCTCTGTTTCGCTGATGGTGCACACCCAATTCGCCCGGGTGCAGAAGCAGGACCTGACCGCCACACTCACCGACCCGGTCAACCCGACCGCACTTTACGGAATGGCGCGCCAATCCGGTGTGCGTTACGTCGAAGGACGCCGGGCCGTTACCGTAGAGCTGGTTAACGAACACCGCAGATGGCGCACGGTGCTCACCGGCTTGCCCCGGGACGCCAAACTGCAATTTGTGGTTAACCAGGATCTGGAGAACGTGGCCATTCCTTCTGCCGGCCTGTTGGTAACCGACTTTCTGGCCAAGGCCCTGAATGTTGAGACCGGAGACACAGTTCGGGTGCGAGTGCTGGAAGGCCGACGCCCGGAACTGGACCTCACGGTGGCTGGCGTTACCAGCGAGTTCCTCGGTGTGGGCGCCTACATGAATCTGACCGCCATGAACAAGGCGCTGCGTGAAGGCCCGAGAGTGAACCAGATGCTGATGAATCTGGCGCCGGAGCAAACCAACACCGTCTACCAGGAACTCCGGGATACGCCGGGAGTGATGGCCACCAATCTGCGACAGGCAATGCTCGACAGCTTCTTCGAGACTCTCGCGCGCACCTTCCTGACCTACACCTTCATCATCAGCCTGCTCGGCGGCATTATTGCTTTTGGTGTGATCTACAATACCGCGCGGATTTCCCTGGCCGAACGAGGGCGAGACCTGGCGAGCTTGAGAGTACTGGGGTACAGCCACAACGAAGTCGCCCACATTCTGCTCGGAGAACTGGCCATACTGCTGTTACTGGGAATTCCTCTGGGTTGGGCGGTTGGTTTTGGATTGGCAAGTTTTGTGGTTACCGCGATGCAGACCGAACTCTATCGCGTTCCCCTGGTCCTGACCGGCCAAACCCTGGCATTGGCGGCCAACGTGGTCATTTTGTCGGCATTGATTTCCGGCTTCATCACCTGGTGGCGACTTCGTAAACTGGACCTTGTCGCGGTTCTGAAAACCCGGGAATAATGCACACACACTCACATGGGACCCAACATGGCGACACAACGCATCTCAAAAGGAAAATGGGCCTTCTGGCTTTTGATGGCCTCAGTAGCCGCCATCGTCTTCGCGCTTATCCTGCGGCCAGAGCCCGTTTGGGTTGACCTTGCCCCCGTCGAGCGCGGCCCCATGGAAGTGACCATTCTTGAAGAGGGCAAAACCCGGGTCAAAGATCGCTATCTGATTTCCTCCCCTGTGGCCGGCTATATTCACCGGGTTCAGCTGGACGTAGGCGACGCGGTGATTCCCGGGGAGCTACTGACGTTTGTGGACCCGACGCCCGCCAGCATCCTGGACGCCCGGACCCGCGCCGAAGCCGAGGCTCGGGCAGCCGCCGCCCAGGCAGCACTTCAATCCATCCAACAAAAGGTTCAGGCGGCGGAGGCTGATGCTGAGTTCGCTCAGAATGAATACCAGCGCCTGCTCGCTCTGGAAGAATCCCGCTTTGTCTCCACCGAACAGTTACAACAGGCGAAATCCACGGCAGCCCGGGCACAGGCAATCCTGCGTTCCGCCCGCTTTGATGAAGAGGTGGCCGCCCATGAACTGGCCGCCGCTCAAACCCGGCTGCAGATTTCAACCGCGTCCTCCAATGGTCAGAAACCTGCCGAGCGGGTCGCCGTGCGCTCTCCGGTTAACGGCGCGGTTCTGGCTCTGGTTCGCCAGAGCGAGGGCGTCATCCAGGCCGGCGAGCCGATACTGGAGGTCGGAGACCCTGGCGCTCTGGAAGTGGTGGTCGAGGTCTTGAGTTTTGATGCCGTCAAACTGGAACCCGGCCTTGGCGTGCGACTGAGTGGCTGGGGCGGGCCGGTACTGGAAGCAACGGTTCGTCGTATCGAGCCTATCGGGTTTGAGGATGTATCCGCTCTGGGCGTGGAAGAACAACGGGTTCAGGTTATTGCCGATATGGTCAGCCCACGGGAGCAGTGGCGACAGCTGGGAGACGGCTACCGGGTGGACGCTGACTTTATCCTGTGGCAAAGCGAAGACACCTTGCAGGTACCCACCTCAGCTATCTTCGAATACAACGGCGCTTCTGCGGTTTTCATGGTTGAGAGCGAAACGGCTAGACACCAGACAGTCACGACAGGACCATCCAACGGTTTAATGACCCAGGTAACGCAGGGACTGCAGGAGGGCGTTCGGGTGGTCCGGCACCCCGGCCGTGGCCTGGAAGACGGCGATCAGGTCCGGGTGCGTTAACGCAACCCCCTGAATGGAACGAAGCCGGCACATAGTGTGCCGGCGTCCGTCTTCAATGGGATCAGGCTTTCGTTCTGCGCGAGAAGCCCAGCCCAGCCAGACCAAGGCCGAGCAAAAGAAGGCTGGCTGGCTCAGGCACTTTCGCGGCGGACGAGAAGGAGGCTGAAAACGCCAGGTCGCCGTAGTTCGACCCGGAACTCCAGCTCTGGGTATCCCAGGTACCGGCACTATTGCCGTTGTTCTGCCAGAAAAAGCCACCGTCCAGATAGGCAGACTCGTCACGCAGGGAGCCTGCATAGGCGGTACCAGTCTGGCCATCGAACAAGCCGGTCGAACTGATAAACGCGATGTAGTCGTTACCCCCGACAAGATTCAACCCGCCGGTGTTGAAGGTAAACTCTTCCATACCATCAAGACCACCGTTGTTGGTTGAGGACACAGCGGCACTCTGGAAAAGCACGGAGCCGGTCGCGCGGGTGGTGGCAGCATCCCAGTCCATTACATAGAAAGCAAAGTCCACGTAATCGGGGTTCACTCTGTCGTTCAGGAAGAACGTCCAGCTATCCAGCTGGGTTTCAGAACCGCCCACCTTGAAGGTTTGTCCGTACGTAGCACTGTTAGATTCACCGAAGGCGGCTATTTCGCTGGAGCCATTCCAGCCAGATACGGTTTCAATAACACCCGCGTTGGCAACGCTAGCGAGCCCGGACACTACAACAACAGAAAGCGCTTTGCCCAACTTGTTCATCTGTACTTCCTTATTTGGTTCTTCCAGAGATAATGACGTTGCCAGCAAGGAAGCACATAGCGTGCCTATTTATATCTTATTGATATAAAACACCTTTATTAGAACAGAAAGCCAGTTATGTAAATTATTCCGACGCTATTATCGCGCAATCTTACTCGACAGCGTCGATCCATTTGCCATACCCCGCGGCTTCCATTTGCTCCAGCGGGATGAACTTCATGGCTGCGGAATTCATACAATAGCGCAATCCCGTCGGCGCCGGACCATCGTCAAAGACATGGCCCAGATGAGAATCAGCATGGGCACTGCGAATCTCCGTCCGGGTCATGAAAAACGACTTGTCCTCACGTTCTACCACTGCCTCTGGCGTAATCGGGCGAGTGAAGCTAGGCCAGCCGGTACCGGACTTGTACTTATCCCGTGAGGAGAACAGCGGCTCACCGGAAACGACATCCACATAAAGCCCCGCCCTGGTGTTGTCCCAGTAGGTATTGTTGAAGGCGGGTTCAGTACCATCCTCCTGCGTGACCTCATACTGCATTTCCGTCAAACGCTGCCGAAGAGTCTTGTCATCCGGTTTTTGAAAACGTTCGGGGTTAAAACCCCCGCTTGCCGCCGCTTCTGTCGGATCGGCCTCCGCAGGCATCGAGTCATTGACTCCGGTATTGGGCTGATAGCGCGAGAAGTCCAGCTCATAATCCTCGCCATAGACCTCTTCAATAAACTGATAACGCCCCGAATTGAAGGTATAGAACTTGTAGCGGACCGGATTCTTCTTGTAGTAGTCCTGGTGGTATTCCTCCGCCGGATAGAATCTCTTGAGCGGCTCAATGGGGATCACCACCGGTTTGTCATAGACGCCGGAAGCCTCCAGCGCCTGCTTTGCCGCCTCTGCGAGGCGCTTCTGCTCCTCGTTGTGGTAAAAAATGGTGGGCCGGTACTGCCGACCACGGTCAACGAACTGGCCCTCCAGGTCGGTCGGATTCATCATTCGCCAGAGGCCGGCCAGCAAGCCTTCATAGGTCATTTTGTCCGGGTCGTAATATACCTGGACGGCTTCAGTGTGGCCTGTACGCCCGGAAGAGACCTGTTTATAGGTCGGACTTTTTTCTTCTCCACCAGCGTAGCCAGACACTGCCTCGACAACACCAGGAATCTTTTCGTAGCCGGCTTCCACGCACCAGAAACAGCCGCCAGCAAAGGTCGCCACGGCCAGATCCGGATCATCCGGTGCGTAGGCATTACCTGCACTATCCACTCGCTCTGCTGCCACCTGTGCCGCAAAAAGACCGGCGGCGGAGACCAGCGCCAGGGCGGAAAACAGGCCTATAACTTTGCGTTTCATGACACTTCTCCTCGCTTGAATCCATAATCGCAGCCTAGCGATCTGAATTCACAAAAACGTTCAGCAACTATCACAAATCTATAACGCAGCGGAAAGCTAGCTGGAGGAAGCTAACGGTAGCCAGAGGGTAAAGACAGCACCGTTCGCATTGTGCGCTGAGAGCCTGCCATGCTGCAGGACGACCAAGCGCTGGGCGATCGCAAGTCCCAGGCCGGCATGCCCGGTGCGTTCGGCTCCGGCGGCCTGGTAGAAGGGGTCAAACACCTGGCCAAGGTCTTCTTGGCGGATGCCAGGCCCAGCATCAGCAACAGTGATCTCTGCTCCACCATCCCGTACTGACATCGTGAGTATGACTCTTGTATTCCGCGGAGAATGGGCGATGGCATTGCTGATGAGATTGTCCAGAACCCGCTCTGTCATCGCGATATCCGCCAGCACGCTCTCGGTCTCTGTCGCCGAAATGGTGAGTTCAACACCAGCTCGTTCTGCCGCAGGCCTATGCTTCTGAACGACGTCGTAGAGCAACTCAGCCATGACAAACGGCTCGATATCCGGCTGTTTTTCACGGGCATCCAGGGCGGCCAGTTCGAACAACTCCTCAACCTGCCTGCCCAACCGGTGTGTTTCTGACAGGGCCACCGCCAGGAACCGGCCTCGCTCCTCAGCTTCCAGGGTCTCATGCTTCATCCGCAGCGCTTCCAGGTAGCCCTGAATTGACGCCAGCGGTGTTCGAAGATCGTGAGACACCTGAGCAACCAGCTGTCGACGCTGGGCGTCTTTGTGCTTCAGGAGGTCCAGCTGCGCCACAATGCGGCGCGCCATGAGATCAAACCGAGAGGCCAGGTAATCAATGTCGTCGCCCTTCTCGGCCAGTGGAGGGCTTTGTTCCGAGGACAATTCCCGTTCAAACGACTCCACCCGTTCAGTCAGCCGGGACAGCCGCCGCGTTAACATTCGGAAGAACACCAACCCGGCCAGGAGCCCCACGAGCAGGCTCACCGCCAGGGCGCCTGCGCCCATCTGCAACAACCGGTTGCTGTGAACCATGCTCTCCGCGAGGTCGAATTCTTCGCCCCTCAGAACCACATAAAGGTAGCCGGCAGGGGCGGCTGCCGAGGGAACGGGGGTCACAGAGAACACTTTTTGCCGATCATGACTACGAGGGTCGTCCCCCGGCAGAGGATAGGCGTCCGGGTTTTCGAGCAGTGTCTGGATTGGTCCGAGGGATACCCGATTGCGCTTGATTCGGTCCGGATCGGCGGAATAGGCAAGAATGGCCCCGTCGGTATCCAACAGGTAAATCTCAAGGCTGGGATTGATCGTCATATACAGCTCGAACAGCTGCTTCAGGGCATCCCGATTCAACTGGCCATCGGTGACCAGGTTTCGGTCAGAGACCAGATTCTGCGCCAGATTCCGGTTCAGTTGCTGGTTAACGGCAGCCGAATACTCCCTGACCGAGGCCAGGCTCAGCAAAGTGAATAGCCCGCCCACCACCAACAGCAGCAGGAACAGACCAATGGCCAGCCTCGCATACAGGGTTCGAAGCACGGAAAGGCCCATGGTTAATCCATAAACCGATAGCCCACGCCCCAGACCGTCTGAACGTAACGCGGTTCGGCCGGATCGGGCTCAATCTTGTTACGCAGGCGGTTGATATGGGTGTTTACGGTGTGCTCGTAGCCGTCGTGATTGTACCCCCAGACGGCATCCAGCAATTGGGCCCGGCTGAAAACCCGGCCACGATGGGAAGCAAAGTGCCACAGAAGATCGAACTCACGGGCGGTCAGATCGAGCTCGCGGCACTCCAGGAACACCCGGCGCCGAACCGGATCAATCCGCAGCCCGTCCGCCTCAATCTCCGCCACATCGTCTTCGGCTGAGCTCTTCCGGGAGAGCGCGTCCACGCGCTGGAACAGAGCTTTGATGCGAGCGGACAGTTCCGCCACGCTGAAAGGCTTGGTGAGGTAGTCATCCGCCCCCATTTCCAGCCCCAGCACCCTGTCCAGCTCGGTGCTCTTGGCGGTCAGCATGAGCACCGGCACATAACCCGCACTGGAGCGTATTTCCCGGCACACCGCCAGGCCATCCAGGCCCGGAAGCATGAGGTCCAGAATCACCAGGTCAATACCACCGTCCCGGAAACGCGCCAGGCCGCTGTCGCCCCGGTCCCGAAGAACCGCTGTCATGCCCAGGTCGGATACCTGCATGCGGACCAGTTCGCCGATACCGGGATTGTCTTCGATTATCAATACCGTGCGCGGCATGCAGCTGAGGGCTCCTTTCGGTCAACACTGGCTGTCAATCCAGTATTATCGTCAGTCCTCTGAGTCTATCGTGGAAAGTTCACAAAACCATAAACTTCTTCATAAACTCCGGACACAGACAATATCGAACCTCAAGCAAGCGATCACCCAATCACCACACCCCCGTAGGCACAACGTCAGTGACATAGTCTCTGAACCGGCGCGCAGGCCGCCCCAGCACTTCTTCAACCGTTTGAGTGGTGCTTTCATTGCGGCCATCAAGAATGTTCACAAACAGTTCGTTGATCAGCCACGCCATGTCGTCTGCCATACCCAGCGCCCTGGCGCCATCCAGATAGGCCTCCACCGGTAACGGCGTAAACCGGATCTCACGGCCAGTGGCCGCAGCAATCGCATGCACACACTCCTCGAACGAGAGCAGCTCCGGACCGGTAACTTCCAATACCTGGTTTTTCAATGCGGGATTGGTCAGCGACGCTACCGCCACACTGGCCAGGTCATCCACATCGATGAATGGTTCTCTGGCGTTGGGCCTGGGGAGCACCAGCTCACCCGCCTGCAGGCCCTGCAGCATAAAGCTTTCACTGAAGTTCTGCATAAACCAGCTGGCGCGAACCACGTTCCAGTCCAACCCGCTGCTTTCCAGTACCTGTTCTGCCCGCCGTGCGCCGGCCTCTCCACGCCCCGACATCAACACCAGGTGCGCCACACCCTGCTGTTTAGCTTCCGCCACAAAGGCACGCACATCCGTTTCCGCCGCCGGCACCGCGAGATCCGGGAAATACGTAACGTAGGCAGCACGCACTCCCTGAAGTGCCGCGGCCCAGGTACTGCGGTCTGCCCAATCGAAGGGGATAGGGGAAGAGCGTGACAGGCCGCGCGCCTCCAGCCCCATCTCACCCAGTTTTGCCAATACCCTGGAACCGGACTTACCGGTGGCGCCAACAACAGCGACGACTTCTGATGTCATGGTTTGGTCCTCGTTAAACGATCACTGAAGGTTCCAGTTTACGAGGACAAAAACTGATGCTTAATGCTTTTCTATCTACTATATTTTGCAGATCGTCCAAAACCCGTGAGAAACAATGATCCCTGAACTTGAGCGGCGCATGCCGACAACCTCCGATCCACTCGGCGAGACGCTGTGTTCACTTCGTATGGACGGTACCGTCTACGCGACTGCCGAACTGATTAGCCCGTGGGGCATGGAGATGCCGCCGCTCGGGGGCAAAATGATGTTTCACATCGTCACCCAGGGAAGCTGCTGGTTGCGTTTCAAAGACCAGGATAGCCTGCTCCTTAAAACGGGCGACCTGGCGCTGGTACCCAAAGGGGAAGGCCACTGTATCTCCCATAGTAACAATCAGCCGTGCGAGCCCTTTTTTGATATTCCCGTCACCCGGCTGACAGACCGCTTTGAGTTCATGCGCTATGGCGGGGCCGGCACGGAAGAACAGCGCACGGGCGAAGAAGAAACCCGACTGACCTGCGGCGTGCTTGGCTTCGACCAGATTGCGGCTCAGAAGCTCATTCGTGAATTGCCACAGTGCATTCACATCAAAGGCGACGATGGCGCCCTGCCCGCCGAGCTTACAACGCTGATACAACTGATGGAGCAGGAAGCCCGCGCACTATCACCCGGCGGAGTCACAGTGATGGCCCACCTGGCAGATATCATCGTGATTCAGGCCATACGACACTGGATCAACTCAAGCGCGGAAGCCAGCAAAGGCTGGCTGGGCGCGCTGAAAGATCCGAAACTGGGCAAGGCTCTGGCGGCCATACACGCACACCCTGAGGCTGACTGGACAGTCAGCCGGCTGGCCAAGCACGCGGGCATGTCCCGCTCGGGGTTTTCCGCCCGGTTTACCGAGGTGATAGGCACTTCAGCAAAACAGTACCTGACCGAATGGAGGATGAACCTGGCGCGTCTCAGAATTGCTCAATCACCCGTGACACTGACCGAGCTGGCTGAAGAGCTGGGGTACCAATCCGAAGCGGCGTTTTCGAGAGCTTACAAGCGGGTTTTCGGGGTGCCACCACTGCGGCGGAAAGGCTGCGAAAGGTAAACACATAATGAGCCCGATTTTCCCGCCCACGGTTCTATGGTTCAGACTTGAGTACCTCAGACCGATCCCTCTCGTACTCTTCGTATGACTTACTGGAACGTTGGATGCACTCATCATACTGAGGGGGTGGCACACTGACACATTCCTGTCGGTTGTTTCGCTGCACATTGTCATACACGGCTTTGCTGCTACAGCCAGCAACCAAGACACACACCAGCAGTAAATACAGAGTTTTAGTCACGTTCATCATCCAGTTAGTGCGTAGAGTTTGTGGCATAGGAACCAAAGGGCCGCATTCCAGATCAACGTGATGCCGGCATCGTAGCCATCAACCTGGTTACATGCACAAGTCTCGCAAGCTCCTGAAGACCCGAACCTCAGTTCCCCGAGGTGCATTTTCCTGGGTCAACCAGATAGCCTTAAGACCTAACCACATTGCGGGCTTAATATCTTTAACGAAGCTATCGCCCACCACTGCCGTTCGAGTGACGCGGCTTGTTAATAATTGACCCAACTCCGAGGGTAACGCAAACGCCAGATTACCGACATCACATCAGCAAACCTCAAGCGACCAAGTAACACCAGAGCCAAAAAGACTCCCTGGACGCAAATGATCATTGCCACGACCAATAGCAAAACCATTGTGACCGCAAAGAATGCGGTCGGATCGCCGGGTTGTGCTGCTTCAGCGACATCAATCTCAAACGAGGTCGCCAAGAGCGGAACCAAAGTGAAGTACCATAGGCCAATACCGATCACTATTCCCGAACCCGAAGCTACATTTGAACAGAATCGATAGTAGGGCTTTAGCCTTCCAGCGTCATGAAGAAACTTCCGTATGCGACCCATATTCAGCTGATATTTAACGCCTTGGTTCAGTGGCGACTACGGAGCGCAGTGTATCCGGTGCAGGGCCGCCAGGCTTGAAACGATCTACGACAACTTGTTATGCAATGCCCAGTCGTCGCACGTCATTCGATATACCCGCACAGCTCGGGCATGGAATTCTCGAATCGTATAATCTCTGAACCCAACCTTCTCCGTCACCCTAACAGAGGCTGTGTGCTCCGGCTCGATAATAACAATTACCGACTCGCGGTGTGTTTGATCGAAAGCATACTGGAGAACACCTTTTACAGCTTCTGTGGCATACCCCTGGTGCCAGAACCTGCGCGCCAGCCGATAACCTAGATTGAATTCTTCGACATCGCCAACCAACTCAGGCCCAATGCCACAGAAGCCGATAAAATGCCCAGACTCCTTCTCACAAAATGCCCATGGCCCTATTCCCTGAGAGGCGTAACACTCAAGGCACCAATCAACGAACTTTCGAGTAGCTTCCTCGTCGCAAACTCCGCGAACGGAGAATTTCATGACTTCCGGATCACTGAGCATTGCGGTGAGCACCGGGACATCCTGATGGGATAGCTTCCTTGCAACCAACCTCTCTGTTTCAAACAATGACACCGCTCTCTCCCTGTGCTTCACGCCAGCAATAAAAGGCGCCCTGAAAAGGGCCTCCGGTGGGGGGCCTTTGGGCCGGAACGAATTTGATTGCCTTGTTACACATTGACTGAATACTTGAGGTCACACGCCTCATCTCCAGTCATGCCACGAAAGCCCCAACAGTGTGGCGGTTGCTCCTTGATCGTGACTTCAACATCTACGGGTGATATGCCAACCACGGACTCAATCTTCTTGAAGAGTTCCTTGATCAGGGCCTTTTGGGTCTCGGGATTTCGACCCTGCATCATATTGATCTCGATGGCCGTGTAAGCGGGTGTCCTGCCACCAGGATAATAAAAATCCTCGGTTTCCATAGGGATAAAACGATGAACCCGTTTGTCTTCCGGCATCCCAAGTACGGATTGCATACATCCGTGAATGACCTCAGAGAGCTGAGCCTTGATCGGGTTAAGGTGTTCTTTGATTCCATAGATGACTATCACGATGCCTCCTGCAATGTGTAACACCTGGGCTCAGTGGTCGATTTGGAGGCGCACCGCGCCGGAAAACCGGTTCGCTGGAGCCCCTGGTTATACATTGTTCCGATTCGGGATTAGTGCTAGCAAATCCGTTACCCCAACGTCTTCGCCAGATTGCGAAAGTAGCGTAGTTACCTGCCCTCGGTGATGAGTTTGATGGTTGAAGAAATGATAGATCAAGGAGGAAAATCGTTTGGTGGCGGGCACACCCTTGGTATTTTGATAGCTGAGAATAAAATCCAAATTACTATCAGTAAGCCCTGAAATCCATTTGATGATTTTCTCATCTAGCCACTTTCGGTGGCTATACAACTCATCAAGATCTTCGAAAATTATTTGGTTGAGGTTTTTGGGAGCCGCTAGCTCAGTGATTCCACGTAGCGCTTCAGCGCTTGCTGGATGCGCAGCAAACCTCTTGAGCCAAATCGTATCCCCAACAACGATATGATTTAGCGTACCCAATATTGACCCAAAGAAGGCGCTTCGATCTTCCAAAAGAGCCGCTTTGCTCAGGTTGCCTGCGGCTCCATATACCTTCCCATTCATCCACCGATTGTATTCGGCCATCAGTTCAAAATGTTGTTTCAAGCTCATCTGACTCAGATCCTTCTACTGTATGACGCTTACAGCATGCGCAGCCATGGAACGGAGCCGAAGGCGCAATGCAATGAGCGTCGCCGTGCCTGCATTGATTATGCGTCTTTCACATTTCCCCGAGGATCAACGACGAAATCTACTTTGTCACGCTTCAGTTGGCCGCTATTGGTTGGGGCTTCAAGCAACTGCCAACTTTCGTCTTTTTGGTAATCTTTACTTTCAGGTGTTTCGGCTAAAAATGCATGCTGCGCCTCTCGCAAACTCATGCCATTTGCACCGCCCACGTAGTCTGGATCTGAGCTCTGAACACCATCATCTTCCCATCCGCATAACTCACAAATTTCGTAAGTGCCGCCAGACGGCTCGTCCAGAGTTTTGTAACCACAGCATCTGCACGTGTATCTCAATTAAGCATCCATAGCGCGAAGCTTTGCGGAGTCCTTGTAAGGGAGGCAAAGCCGCAATGAAAAGGGCATTTGGCGGCCGTAGACCGCGAACTAGAGCGATTTGTTATCTAAGTTTTCCATTGAAGCTCGGTGAATGGCATCAATGTGGACCAAAGCACTGTCAACGTATTTGAACCCGCATTCATACCCATTGAAGGCCACGAAAAGATCTGTGCCAGCAAGAACAACAGCTTGAGCACCTTGCTCGTCACACATCTTCTTGCCAGCCTGAAATATGGTCTCTCTTTGGTCTTCGTTTGCAGCACCAGAAACAGCAATGCTCATGTAGGCTTCATGGACTTTGTTTAGGCTATCGCCAGGCGGGACAATGATTTCGGTCTCTCGAAAGCTATCGAACAGCCGTGTCTCCATGACCACCTTGTTGCCCAATACGCCCACCCTTGTGTAGCCGTTTTGAATTAATGCGCTTTCGAGTCCAGACAACGCATTGATAATGGGAATGGGTGATACTTTTTCCAGTTTGGAAATGCAAAAATGTCCAGCTATTGACGTCACCGCCAATGCTTCGGCACCAGCCGCGCTCAAACGATTAGCCAATACTTCAAAAATCCTGACCTGCGCATCGACATCGCCAGCCTGAATGTTGCGTATCAAATCGCTCGCTTGGGCATGGCAAATGGTCAGCTCCATACGGCTATCACCATCTGATGCCTGATCGGCTTTCACCAAGTTACGATAATAGAACTCTGTTGCGGCTGGTCCGATACCACCGATTAGTCCAATGTGCATAGATACCTCCATGTGGTGAGTTCTTCTTAAAGATAACGCTGAAATAAACGGCGGCTCGACAGGGGCGTCCGGTGGAGACCGAAGGCCGGAACCAACTTAATTAACTTGTTACAGGGCATCGGTCAGTTCCTGAATTTGACGCCTACGCAGGGCTTCATAGTCTCGGAAAACCTGATGAAAACGATCCTTTCTTACGAAGGGAAACTGGAGATGGTAGTGACGGCTAAAGCCCTGAACGTGACGAGTTTCTTTGCCGTAGATCGGGTTTTCGTCACACCACTCATTGTTAACGCCACGCACAGTAGCTCTGTAAACGCTAATGGTTTGATCTTTGATATCCACGATGTAGGTGGCAAACGCACCTTTGATCAAGAGATAACCTTTGCATGACGACTGCTCAACAAACTTCGAGTAATCGGTTTGTCCAATCATGACCGGGACATCCCTAAACGTCTCAATTTCACCAAAATTCGTTTTGATCGTCATGCCGTAGGCATCACACCCCATCAGGAATTCTCCGAGAGGGTTGAGTTCAATATGCTCGACTAACGCTTCCCTTCTCATGATCTGCTTTGTGATTCCCTGTAACGCTGAACGACGCGGGGCGTCCTAGGCGTCCGTCTTCCATGACTTGTTTTACGTTCCATTTTTCCACTTCCCTATCAACCCGTATCCAGCAAGCAAAACACCCAAAACCAAAATAGTCCCTACAAAAGCAAAGAATCGATCATCGCCATTAGCTTGGCTTACTATTGGGTCGCCTCCGCGAATCGAAAGCTCCCCTGACAGCAGAGCAAATCCGGCTATGAAGATAAGTACCGCTCCTCCAGAGAGGCTCTTGCTGTATTCGCCAAGGCGTTTGTCTTTTCGCTGTGCTTCTATGAACTCGTCTCTCTCCTTTCCCTCATAGTTTTGGGCTTCAGTAAGTACCTCTTCATGCTCGGCTTTCGTAACCCGAGAGATCCAAAAGGGAGCCGCAAGGAAAACTCCAATAAATCCAAGTGGGATGAGCAGTATTAACAGAAATTCCACGAAAACTTCCTTGTGACGTTTAACGCTCGCATTTGCGGCTAGTTTGGAGCACAGCGGAAAACCAGTCCGACAACATGCTCTTGTTAAGAGGTAGTGGCACGCTCCGCCTCATCAAGTTTCTTTAATGCGAACTCACCCCTTTCAGATACGGGCCGAGATTTATCCGAGATAAAACGCTCAGTAAACGTCCTGGCAACAGAACCTAAACTGTCTAGCTCTCGTATCAGAATCTCAGCTGAAACTCGCCTTACGATAGATGATCGATCTTCAGATGATTTTTTCAATAGTTCGAGCATTGGAGCTTTAACATTCAGCTTGCGCTCAGCAACGACAGGCTTTAGCCGGCCTTCACAATAACGTATATCGGTCCACTCCCATTTCCGGCCTTCCATCCATACAATCCGCCCTTCAAATAGGCTGCGGTATGCTTTAGCTCGAACCGACGGCTGAATCGCAAAACTAGCTATTTCTTCCATTTTTTCGTCAAGAATCGGTGTCCGGCCAAGTTGAGAAAAGAGCGATGGCATAGGCCCAGAAGCCGATGAAATCAACTTAGAACGAAGAGACTTTGCAATTTTCTCTTCACAGATAATTTGAAGAAGAACTTCTTTATCTCCTTCTTCGATCCTGCCCCAAGAGTTCCAATTGGAAAGCGCAATGCTTAGCGCCTCAACGACATAATCAGGATCTGTAGATCCTGCTATCTCTGGTAGTTTTTCTCTTGCAGCCTTGCGAACTTGAGGCACCCAATCATTAAGCCTGCGAACTGCTAGAGAAAAAAAGAATGCATTCGGCGCGGCCCCTGACAGGGCTCGTAGAGCTTTTTCTCGCCTGTAACCATCCCAGCTAATCAGGTCAAGCCAGGTTATAAATTCCTTGGGCTTTGACCAAACCTTCCATTTCGGAGTGCTGGACTCTCTTAACGCCGAAGAAAACTCAGAGCGAATCAAACGCTCCCAGTAGTCAAAGCTGGAAAGAGGCAAATTATCGGTTACATCAATCAGTGCAGACATATCAGCCACGACTTTGCTTCCTGAACGAATTGAGTTTGCAAAGTCTTGTACTGCCGAAATAACCTGGTCTTCGATTGTCTGCAATTGTTGCATTTACTGCTCGCCTCTTAACGCCTTGGGTAAGCTGACAGGACAGAGCGTAGCGGAGTACCGGTCGGCCTCACCTACTGGTATAAATTGCAGCCAAGCTTGAGACCATGCTTTTGATCGATTCGATCTCAGCGTCACGGTCGACTGCCTGGCAGTTGTATGTGATGAACAGAGCCGTTGGCCCACTGGCCACATACCATAGCTGCCAAAATTCATTGTCCGAACCAAATGCTAAAGTGAACCCTTTGAAGTCGCCAGCGGAGGTTTCCGTCAGTTTGGCACCGGCCTCTATGTGCTCTTGCGCCAGCCCTCTTAAGTCTTCTTCCGTGACCATTCCTTCTTTGGAATAGTGTAGTGGTTCAATGATTCCGG
>NZ_DIHV01000078.1:0-5777 GCF_002420325.1 Marinobacter sp. UBA5687 | reverse complement strand
TTTCTACCTGATCGCCGGCGCCACTTCCATCCTGGTTGTCATTGGCTGGAACTCCATCCGCGACATGCGTAACCAGCTGACCAGCCTGGCCGAGAAACGTGTGAACGAACTGGTGGTGGAATACGAACAACGCCTGAAGGCCATTGAAGAACAACTGCAGCAGAAGTCCGAGATCATCCATCAGAACCAGGCCGAGATTGAGCGCACCAACGAAGTGCACGCGCTCTGGTTGAAGGCAAGCCAGGAAACCTCGCAGCAGAACAAGATCGCCGCCTACGACCAGATTCTGGACCTGCGCCCCGACGATGTTGAGGCATTGAGCTATAAAGCCGACGCCGTACTCGAAATGCAGGAGCCCCTCTGGGCCATCAGCTTGTGCCAGCGCGCACTGAAACTGGCTCCGGACAACGGCCACGCCCACTACCAGTTGGCGTGCGCCTATGCCGAGATCGGCCGTTGGGAAGATGCCGTCAGCAATCTGGATAAAGCCATTGAAATCGCGGAAGCCTATCGGGACGACGCATCGGTTGACCCTAGCTTCGAACAGCTGCACGATCACGAAAGTTTCAGGAATCTTGTCTTTCAAGATAAGGACGACAGCACGGACGCGTGACACTGCTCAGGACGGCACGGCGTTTGCTAATTCTTTCCCGATAGCTGCGCCGTGTTCCAGAGCAGACACCCTGGCCTGATTTGCTTGACAAGCAACAGACTGTGGTGTTTGTGTAAGTCTCTGAGAACATAAGAATAACCCTGACACAAACAGGAAAAACACGATGAAAACCTCCGTAAAGAAACTCGCTACCGCTGTAGGCGCGTCCGTTGCTCTGATGGCTGCCGGCCAGGCCGCCGCTGAAATTAAAGTTGGTATTGCCGGCCCGATGACCGGCCCCGTTGCCCAGTACGGCGACATGCAGTTCTCTGGTGCCCGCATGGCCATCGAGCGCATTAACGCCGCCGGTGGTGTTATGGGTGAAGACCTGGTGGCCGTGGAAGTGGACGACGTGTGCGACCCGAAACAGGCCGTCACCGTTGCCAACCGCCTGGTCAATGAAGGTGTTCGCTACGTGGTGGGTCACCTGTGTTCCAGCTCCACCCAACCGGCGTCTGACATCTATGAAGACGAAGGCATTCTGATGATCACGCCGGCCTCCACCAGCCCGGAAATCACCGAGCGCGGCTACGAACTGGTGTTCCGCACCATCGGCCTGGACAGCATGCAGGGGCCGGTTGCCGGCAACTACATCGCCAGCCAGAGCCCCGAGCGCGTGGCCATCGTGCACGACAAGCAGCAGTACGGTGAAGGTATTGCCACCGCCGTACGCGACACCCTGCAGGATGCCGGCATCGAAATTGCCATGTTTGAGGGCATTACCGCCGGTGACAAGGACTTCTCTTCCCTCGTCACCAAAATCAAACAGGCCGATGTCGATTACGTGTACTACGGCGGTTACCACCCTGAGCTGGGCCTGATCCTCCGCCAGGCACGCCAGTCTGACGTAGATGCCAAGTTCATGGGCCCGGAAGGCGTCGGTAACAAAGACATCAACACCATCGCCGGCGAAGCCGCTGAAGGCCTGCTGGTTACCCTCCCCCCCAGCTTCGACCAGAAAGAAGAAAACCAGGAGCTGATCGCCGCCTTTGATGCCAAAGGTGAAGATCCCTCCGGCCCCTTCGTACTCACCTCCTATGCCGCCGTGCAGTTGATTGCGGAAGGCATTGAAGCCGCCGATTCGAAAGATCCGTTCGACGTGGCCCAGGCTCTTCGTGCCGGAAGCTTCGAGACCCCCATCGGCACTGTTCAGTACGATAAAGCCGGCGACATGAAGTCGTTCGAGTTTGTGGTGTACGAATGGCATTCAGACGGCAGTAAAACTCCGGTAAACTGAGCCAAAATCGTTAACTAACGGTAATAATGAGAGCACCTTCCCACCGCGATCCGGGGGAAGGTGTTTTTCTGGGCTCCTGCAGACCCTCACTGCATCCGCACCGGCGACACCGGTGGCCGGTTGCAGCCAGGCGAGGGAGCGGGCTTTCGGAGTTCCACAAACATGCAAGACCTCCTGTATTTCTTTCAACAGCTCATTAACGGGCTGACGATCGGGAGCACCTACGCCCTGATCGCCATCGGCTACACGATGGTTTACGGCATCATCGGCATGATCAACTTTGCCCATGGTGAGGTTTACATGATCGGTGCCTACACCGCGCTGATCGCCATAACCGGCCTGGCAACCATGGGGATTGCCTGGCTACCCCTGATATTGATCGTGGCGCTGATATGCGCGGTAATTGTCTCCAGCTCCATGGGTTGGGCCGTGGAACGGGTAGCCTATCGGCCGGTACGCGGGCGGCACCGGCTGATCCCGCTGATCTCCGCCATTGGCATGTCCATCTTCCTGCAGAATTATGTCCACCTGGCCCAAGGCTCCCGCAACATCGGCTTTCCGGCATTGATCGAAGGTGGTTTCCAGTTCGGCTCCGAAGATACCTTCCCGATGTCCATCTCCTACATTCAGATCACCATCTTCATCACTACCCTGATCTGTATGACCGCACTTTCCCTGTTCATCTCCCGCTCCCGTATCGGCAGGGCCTGTCGCGCGGTCTCGCAGGATCTGGGCATGGCAAACCTGCTGGGCATCGATACCAACCGCATCATCTCGGCCACCTTCGTGATTGGTGCAGCCCTCGCAGCCGTCGCCGGCCTGTTGCTTGGCATGTATTACGGATCTGTGGATCCACTCTTCGGCTTTATTGCCGGCCTGAAAGCATTCACCGCAGCCGTCCTTGGCGGTATCGGCAGCATTCCCGGCGCCATGCTGGGCGGCCTCATCCTCGGCGTTGCCGAGAGTATGACCTCGGGCTACCTGAGTGGTGAATACAAAGATGTGGTGTCGTTCAGCCTGCTCATTCTGATTCTGCTGTTCAAACCCACCGGACTGCTGGGCAAACCGGAGGTTGAGAAGATCTGATGGCTGCCAACAATTTTCGACACGCGCTCTTCTGCGCGATCATCACACTGATCATTTCCTACCCCATCATCGGCTTTAACCTGGAAGCCCAGGGCATCAGCGTGACCCTGACCGGCGCCGATACCAGCACAGTAATCCTTGTGTTGCTGGCCGCGGTGATCGTGTTCCTGTTCCAGTTGTTCCGGGATCAGATCATGGGCGGGCTCAAGAGCATCCCAAGCCCGCTGCCCAAAACCCAGAAGGAGCCGATGGCCGAGAACAAACGGGCCAAAATCGAATCCTGGGTACTCACAGGCATTGTCGTTCTGGCCCTGTTCTGGCCTTTCTTTGTCTCCCGTGGCGCTGTGGATCTGGCCACTCTGGTGCTGATCTACGTCATGCTGGCGCTGGGCCTGAACGTCGTCGTGGGTCTTGCAGGCCTGCTGGACCTTGGCTACGTGGCGTTCTACGCGGTTGGCGCCTACACCTTTGCCCTGCTGTCCCAATACGCCGGCATCTCCTTCTGGATGGCTCTGCCTATCGGGGCTTGCCTGGCGGCCTTATTTGGACTGGTTCTGGGCTTCCCGGTACTGCGGTTACGGGGTGACTATCTCGCTATCGTCACTCTTGGCTTCGGCGAAATCATCCGGATTCTGCTCAACAACTGGACTGCCGTTACCGGCGGCCCCAACGGCATTGGCGGAATTCCCGATCCCACCCTGTTTGGCATGGAATTCGGCCGGCGGGTTCGGGAAGAAGGTAACACGTCATTCCATGAGACCTTCGGTATCGCCTACAGCGGCGAGCACAAGGTGATTTTCCTCTACCTGATTGCTCTGGTCCTGGCCGTGATCACCGCCCTGATCATCCGCCGGTTCATGCGCATGCCTGTTGGTCGTGCCTGGGAAGCCCTGCGGGAAGACGAGATTGCTGCCCGCTCCCTGGGCCTGAGCCGCACCGCGGTAAAACTCTCTGCCTTTACCATTGGCGCGTTCTTTGCCGGGTTTGCCGGCACTGTGTTTGCCTCCAAACAGGGCTTTATCAGCCCGGAGTCGTTTGTGTTCCTTGAGTCGGCCATCATCCTGGCCATTGTGGTGCTCGGCGGCATGGGCTCGCAGCTGGGCGTTGTACTTGCCGCCATCGCCGTGACCATCCTGCCGGAACTGGCCCGGGAGTTTTCCGACTACCGGATGCTGGTTTTCGGCGCCGCCATGGTACTGATGATGGTCTGGCGGCCACAGGGGCTGATGCCCATGCGCCGCATTCACATTGAACTCAGACGCCAGGAGTGACAGACATGCTAGAAGTACAGAATCTGTCCATGCGCTTCGGCGGCCTGCTGGCAGTCGACCAGGTAAGCCTGGACGTGCAGGAACACGAAATAGTCTCCATCATCGGCCCCAACGGGGCCGGCAAAACCACGGTCTTCAACTGCATCAGTGGTTTTTACAAGCCCACGGGCGGGAAGATCCTGTTTGAAGGTAATGAAGTCCAGGGTAAACCGGACTACAAGATTTCCCGACTGGGCATGGTGCGAACGTTCCAGCACGTGCGCCTGTTCGGCCAGATGACCGTAGTGGAAAACCTGCTGGTGGCCCAGCATCGGCACCTGAACACCAACCTGATATCCGGCCTGATCAAGACACCCGACTATCGGGAGCGGGAACGCAAGTCCCTTGACCGGGCCGCGTACTGGCTGGATCGGGTTGGCCTGCTGGAACTGGCCAACCGGGAAGCCGGCAACCTGGCCTATGGCCAGCAGCGCCGGCTGGAAATTGCGCGCTGCATGGTGACCGAACCGAAACTGCTGATGCTGGACGAACCAGCCGCAGGCCTGAACCCGGCGGAAACCAAAGACCTCAACCAGCTGATTGTCAGCCTGAAAGAGGACTACAACGTTTCCGTACTGCTGATTGAGCACGATATGAGCCTGGTTATGGACATCTCAGACCGGATTACCGTCATCAACCAGGGCCGCCCCCTGGCTGCCGGCACACCGGACGAAGTTCGCCAGAACGACGATGTGATCAAAGCCTATCTGGGCGAGGCCTGAGGAGGCACCATGCTGGTACTGGAAGACGTACATACCCACTATGGCAAAATCGAGGCCCTGCACGGCGTATCCGTGGAAGTAAAGAAGGGCGAGATTGTGTCACTGATCGGCGCCAACGGCGCCGGCAAAACCACGTTGCTGATGACCGTTTGTGGTAGCCCGCAAGCCAGCGCAGGGCGGGTGATTCTGGAGGGCCGCGACATTACCAATGACGCCACCTCCAACATCATGCGTTCCGGCATTGCGATTGTGCCCGAAGGCCGCCGCGTGTTTCCCGGGCTGACGGTGGAAGAGAACCTGCACATGGGCGGTTTCTTCAACACCAAATCGGAAATCCGCAAAAGCCAGGATCACGTGTACGAGCTGTTCCCCAGGCTGAAAGAGCGTGAACATCAGCGGGCCGGCACTATGTCCGGCGGCGAACAACAAATGCTGGCCATCGGCCGGGCACTGATGAGCAAACCCAGAATGATCATTCTGGACGAGCCATCTCTGGGGCTGGCGCCGATCATCATTCAGCAGATCTTCGAGATCATCGGCCAGTTGAGAGAGGAAGGGATTACGGTGTTCCTGGTGGAGCAGAACGCTCACCAGGCCCTGAGCCTGGCAGACCGGGGCTATGTGCTGGAAACCGGCCGTATCCGCCTGCACGACACCGGCAAGAACCTGCTGGCCAATCCGGAAGTGAGGGATGCCTACCTGGGTGGTTAACCCATCCAGAAACCAAAAAAGCCGGAGGCCATCAGCGCTCCGGCTTTTTTTTTGGGACT
>NZ_DIHV01000080.1:0-4801 GCF_002420325.1 Marinobacter sp. UBA5687 | reverse complement strand
AGCGACGCTCTGATCAGCGCTCTGGAACGAGCCGAATTACCGGATGAACAGCGTGCCCTGATACAGGCGGTTGCTGAAGCCATGAACCAGCCGTCGGCGGCGGTCGCAACCGTTAACCCGGTCGTGGCGTTCCTGGCGGAGATCGGAAAGAAGGTGACCACGCTGGGGCAGCTGGTCTGGTTGCTGGCCGGGTTTATTGGCCAGACGCTGGGCACGCTGTTCTACATCCTGCCCCGGCCTACTCGCTGGCGTATAACACCCTTTGTGGCGGCACTACAGGACACCGGCCTGAACGCCCTGCCCATTGTTGCCCTGCTTACCTTTCTGGTTGGCGCCGTGGTTGCGTTTCTTGGCGCGACAGTTCTTGAAGACTTTGGCGCAACCATTTACACCGTGGATCTGGTGGCGTTCTCGTTCCTGCGGGAGTTCGGCGTGCTTCTGGCCGCCATCCTGCTGGCCGGCCGCACCGCCAGTGCATTCACCGCACAGATTGGCGCCATGAAGGTCAATGAAGAACTCGACGCCATTCGCACCCTGGGGCTTAATCCGGTGGAACTGTTGGTGGTTCCCCGGGTATTGGCGATGATGTTCAGCCTCCCCATTCTCACCTTTATCGGCATGATCTCCGGGATGGTTGGCGGGGCCATGGTTTGCGCTCTGGCACTGGACATTCCACCCAGCCAGTTCATTGCCATTGTCGAACGGGATATCGCCCTGAAGCACTTCCTGGTCGGCCTTGGCAAGGCGCCGGTGTTCGCATTTCTGATCGCCGTCATTGGTTGCCTGGAAGGCTTCAAAGTGGCCGGCAGTGCTCAGTCTGTCGGGGAACACACCACCTCCAGCGTGGTGCAGTCTATCTTTATGGTGATACTGCTGGATTCCGTGGCAGCGCTGTTTTTCATGGAAATGGGTTGGTAAAGCATGGCGGATCATCCGGTCATACAGGTACGCGCACTCGACAACCGGTTCGGCAGCCACATCGTTCATGAGAAACTCGATCTGGATCTGTATCCCCGGGAGATTCTGGGTGTGGTCGGCGGTTCCGGCACCGGCAAGTCCGTTCTTTTGCGCAGTATAGTTGGCCTGAATCCACCGTCCGGCGGGCATATCACCGTTTTTGGTGAAGATTTGACGGAATTATCCGCCACCGAACGATCTCGCTATGAGCAACGTTTCGGGGTTCTGTTTCAGGGCGGTGCCTTGTTCACCTCACTGAACCTTGAGCAGAACATCGCGCTGCCGCTGATTGAACACGCCCGGCTGTCGCGGGCCGAAGCGGAGGAACTGGCCCGAATGAAACTGGCATTGACCGGCCTGCCACCAGAAGCCGCCACGAAATACCCGGCCGAACTCTCCGGCGGTATGGTCAAGCGGGCGGCCCTGGCCCGGGCGCTGGCGCTGGACCCGGAAATCCTGTTTCTGGATGAACCAACCGCCGGTCTGGACCCGATCGGCGCTGCCGCCTTTGATGAGCTGATTGTCACCCTTCGCAACGCACTGGGCCTGACGGTATTTCTTGTTACCCACGATCTGGATACCCTGTACACCACCTGTGACCGTGTTGCGGTTCTGTCTCAACGCAGGGTGCTGGTTGCCGATACTCTGGAAAAGGTGGCACAAACCGACGATCGCTGGATTCAGGACTACTTCCATGGCCCCCGTGGCCGCGCGGCGATTACAGCCCACAACAGGCTAACCAAACAGGAGCCCGGTTAATGGAGCCCAAGGCCCATCACGTTATCATCGGATTCTTCACGCTTGCGGCAGTCAGCGCTGCCTTGCTGTTTGCCCTGTGGCTTGGAAAATCATCTACCGACACCAACTGGGCCTATTACCGGATCGGGTTTGATCACCCGGTTGGCGGGCTGGCCAAGGGTAACCCGGTCCTCTATACCGGCGTCCCGGTGGGCGACGTGCTGGATCTTACCCTGGCGCCGGACAACCCCGCCCATGTGCGGGTACTGGTGAGGGTGAACCAGGATATTCCGGTACGGGAGAACACCCGCGCGGGCCTGGTCCTGGCCAACATAACCGGCAGCATGAGCATACAGTTTACCGGAGGCACACCAGACAGCCCCATTCTGGAAGGCCACAAAGACAATCCACCGCTGATAGCCGCCGAGCCTTCGGCCTTCAGTAACCTGCTGACCAACGGCGAGGCCATGCTCGGTAAAGCCGAACAGTTGCTGGAGAGTGCCAACCAGCTGATGTCCGAGAACAACCTGAGTAACATTGCCGAGATTCTTGAAAACACCCGCCAGGCCAGTGAATCCCTGCTGGCCAGTCGGGACGAGCTGGAAGCGCTGATGGCCCAGTTTGATGCGGCCGGAATACGCGCCGAAGAAGCTGCTATCAAGGTGTCTGCCGCAGCAGACAGGTCCCGAGAGGTACTGGATGAACGGGTAGAACCGGTTCTCCTGGCCATGTCCAGAGCACTGACTACCCTTCAACCTACCCTGGACCGGCTGGACACCCTGACCGGCGATAATGAACTGGCGCTGGACGCCGGCCTTCAGGGTCTGGGAGAAATCACGCCGGCACTGCGGGAACTGCGCAGTACCTTGCGCAACCTGAACTCATTTACCCGCAGACTGGAACAGGACCCCACCGGAACCTTGTGGGGCGGCGCCGGCATCAAGGAGTACGAACAATGAAAGTAGTATTCGCTCTTGCCTTGAGCCTGATTCTGGCTGGCTGCACGGTATTCCCGGTACCCGAATCCCCTCGCCTGATGGAGCTGGCACCAGCGAGCGACTTGCCAGCATTTGACCAGTCGCTGCCGGCCAGCCTTCGGGTAGATACGCCACTGGCTTCTGACCCGCTGGACAGCACTCGTATTCTGATTAAACCATCGGCATACGAATACCGAGCCCTGGCAGGCGCCCGATGGCGGGAGAGCATTCCCGTGGTCGTTCGCGATCACCTGCTTGAAACTTTCCGGGCAAGTCGGGCGTTCGAGAATGTAATGACTGACACCAGCCCGGCAACGTCGCAGTTAACCCTGGTCTCCGAGCTGACCGGATTTCATGCTGAGAATGGTGAAACTGGCACACGGGTGGTGATCAGGCTGCATCAGCAACTCATGGATAATCGCACCAGACGGAGCTTGTGTGTGAGGAGTTATGAAGCCAGTGCGAACGCACAAAGCACCGCGCTGGGGGAGTTGATGGAGGCCTTCAGTAATGCCAGTGCACATTCATCCGTGACCACAGTCACCTGGGCACACCAGTGTATGGCCCAGGAACCTCCGGCCAATTAACCTGCCTCTTTCGGAAACAAGTCAGCCCAGGCGGCACGAAGGTAGAGAATCATGGACCACAGGGTCAGCACTGCCGCGATGTAAAGCAGGCCGATGGCCACATAAGCCCAGAAATTACCCGGCGGAAACGCCAGCAACCCCACAATGGACGCCATCTGAGCGGTCGTCTTGATCTTACCGATATAGGACACGGCAACACTGGCGCGACTGCCCATTTCGGCCATCCATTCACGCAGCGCGGAGATAACGATTTCACGACCGATAATCACGGTGGCGGGAATTGTCAGCAGTACCGCCGAATACTCTTCGATCAGGACCGCCAGCGCCACTGCCACCATGAGTTTGTCGGCCACCGGATCCAGGAAGGCGCCGAACGGCGTACTCTGGTTCAGCTTGCGGGCCAGGTAGCCGTCCAGCCAGTCCGTCAGACCCGCCAAAGCAAATATGATGGCGCTGACCAGGTAGCTCCACTGCATGGGCAGGTAAAAGATCACCACAAACACCGGAATCATCACGATACGGGACATGGTCAGTATGTTCGGTAAATTCATGGTGTTCCTATTGGTCATGCAATGCTGCGTAAATGGTCTCTGCCAGTGTTTTGCTGATGCCCTGCACTTTGGCCATTTCATCAACACTGGCTTTTCTGAGTTCCTGGATGCCACCGAAATAGCGAATCAGTTCGCGCCGACGCTTGGGACCAACCCCTTCGATGCCTTCCAGTGTTGACTGGCGGCGCTTTTTGTCTCGCCCGGCCCGGTGTCCGGATATGGCAAAGCGGTGGGATTCATCCCGGATATGCTGAATCAGGTGCAGCGCCGGAGAATCCGCGGGTACCCTGAACACGGCACCTGTTAAAGCATCGATCAGCTGTTCCATCCCTGCGCGCCGGGTCACACCCTTGGCGACACCAATCAGAGGGATGTCGGAAATTCCAAGCTCTTCAAACACTTCTCGAGCAATGTTCAACTGGCCCTTACCACCGTCGATAAACACCAGATCTGGCCGCTTGCCCTCACCGTTCACCATCCGCCGGTAACGCCGGGTGAGTACCTGTCGCATGGCGGCATAGTCATCGCCGGCGGTTATGTCCTGGATGTTATACAACCGGTAATCGCTTTTCAGTGGCCCATTCTCGTCGAAAACCACACAGGATGCGACGGTATTTTCCCCATGACTGTGGCTGATATCGAAGCATTCCATACGGGAAGGCGTTTCCGTCAGCTCCAGCAGGTCCCGCAGGGCCAGCAATCGGCGATACACGGTTTCTTTACTGGCGAGATGTGTCAGCAGGGTTTGCCGGGCGTTGGTCATCGCCAGCTCCAGCCAACGCCGGCGCTCGCCGCGTACATTGCCACGAATTCGGGTTTCCCGGCGAGCAGCTTCCGACAGGGCCTGGGACAACAATTCCTGGCCGTCTACCGCCACCGGCACCAGGATGTCGCGCGGAATCTCCCGCCGGGTGTCGCCACCGAAATAGTACTGGCCCAGAAACGAGGCCAGCAATTCGCCTTCGGTCTGTTCCAGGGAATAGCGAGGAAA
>NZ_DIHV01000129.1:46030-52471 GCF_002420325.1 Marinobacter sp. UBA5687 | reverse complement strand
AATCAGCCGGGAATTCCCGGATGTGGCCACCCACCATGAACTGGTGGACGCCGCCTGCATGAAATTTGTCTCCAGCCCCTGGGCCTTTGATGTCGTGGTCGCCAGCAACCTGCAGGGCGATATTCTGACCGACCTGGCCGCTGTTATCTCCGGTGGCATGGGGGTAGCACCGTCCTGCAACCTGAACCCGACCGACCCGGACATGCCTTCCATGTTTGAACCCACCCACGGTAGCGCGCCGGATATCGCCGGCCAGGGCATTGCCGATCCAACCGCCATGCTCTTTACCGCCGCCCGTATGCTGGACTGGCTTGGCCGAAAAGATCCGTTGCTGGCCCAGGCTGGGCAGGAGCTGTTCGATGCGGTGGCAGCGGATCTTGCAGAGAAAGGCTCTGAACAACGCAGCACCCGGGAAATCGGGGATGCTATTTGTAAACGCCTTGGGGCCTGACTAGGCTGCAAAAGAGGTATTCCATTCACTTCGGGAGGTGTCCATGACCGACCACAAAGGCAAACTGTCTCCCCTGCTCAAGCAGGCTACCGGCATCACCGCCGCCAAAGGCGAAGGTGCCTATATTATTGACCCGGAAGGTCGCCGTTACCTGGACTTTACCTCCGGCATTGGTGTCACCAGTACCGGGCACTGTCACCCGAAAGTGGTGGAAGCGGCCCAGAAGCAGGTGGCCACCATGATCCATGCCCAGGCCACCACGGTCATGAACCCGAGACTACCGGAACTGGCAGAAAAGCTCGGCGCCCTGACTCCGGACCCACTGAATGCCTTTTTCTTTTCCAATGCCGGCACCGAAGTGGCCGAAGGTGCCATCCGCCTGGTGCGCCAGGCCACCGGCCGCCCCAATGTGATTGTGTTCCATGGAGGCTTTCATGGCCGCACCATGGGCTCACTGTCCATGACCACCTCCAGCGTGGGCCTGCGGGCCGGCGTCAGCCCGATGATGGGCGGCGTGGTAGTTGCCCCCTTCCCCCATGCCTTCCATTACGGCTGGAGCCTGGATGAGGCCACGGATTTCTGCTTGAGGGAACTGGATCGCATCTTCGTGACCTATTCGGCGCCCAAGGAAACCGCAGCCATGCTGATTGAGCCGGTGCAGGGTGAAGGCGGCTACGTGCCTGCTAACGCACGCTTCATGCAGGGGTTGCGGGAACGCTGCGACAAACACGGCATCATGCTGGTGTTTGACGAAGTACAGGCCGGGTTTGGCCGCAGCGGCAAGTTCTGGGCCCACGAACACTTCGGGGTAACACCCGATGCCATCATGATCGCCAAAGGCCTGGCCAGCGGCTTTCCCATTTCTGCTCTGGCAGCTTCAGAAGAAACCATGGCCAAGGGCTGGCCGGGTTCCCAGGGCGGCACCTACGGCGGCAATGCCGTAGCGGCGGCTGCCGCCATAGCGACCATCGAAGTGATTCAGGAAGAGGGCCTGGTGCAGAATGCCGAGGTGATGGGCAAACGCCTGTGGGACAACCTGCACGCCCTGAAAAAGGACTACCCGGAAATGGCGGATGTTCGCGGCAAGGGCCTGATGGTGGGCGTGGAAATGCGCCGTGGAGACTGCCCCGACGGGGAACGCGCCGGCAAGATCCTGAAAGAATGTGAAAAGCGGGGGCTGCTGATGCTGCGGTGTGGCCCCTACCAGGAGATTGTGCGCTGGCTGCCGCCGCTGATCGTCAACCAGCACCAGATTGACGAAGCCACCGGCATCTTCGAAGAGGCGCTGAAAGCCACGGCCTGAGCCATCGGCCGGTACCAGCAAGCAGAAAGGCCGGGCGGAACGTCATCCACCCGGCCTTTTTTGCTTCCACTCACCGCAAGGCAGGATCCTGCCTTACTGATCCGCCATCACAAACTCCAGTCGTCCCGGGGCTACCCGCACATCCATCGGTACCATCCCGAACATGCGCTGGGCGAAATCGGTTTCATCCAGACGATACACCGGCATGGTTTCCAGCATCTGAGCCACCGCCCGCATGACATTGTCGGTGATGGGTGCCAGATCCCCTTTGAAGAAGGGCGAGTCAATCGAGCTCTCCAGCAACTGCAAGCGTCGGATATACACTGCTTTCTCCTGGCTGTCGTATACCGGCGCACCCTCCACTTTCAAAGCGAGGTCCACGGGTAACTTGGCCATCAACGCATTCAGGGCTACCTGTCCACGCAGGTCGATCACCGCTACGTCCCGACCATCAGGCCCAAGGGTAATATCAGCGTCATCCAGGCTGAGACTGAGAGGCGACCCACTCTGCAGCTGTTTTCGATCAAACTCCGCCACCACATCCTTCAGGTGACCCTCAATCTCACCCTCGGAGATGGCGTAGGGCGAAAGGCTTGCGCAGCCGCTAGCCGTCAGCACAACGAACAGAGACAGCAGCCAGGCTTTGGCGTGATTCAACATGATTGGATTCCCTGCAAATTGGTCGGCTTTTATCCTGCGCCAGAGCGCCCTGCACCGCAACTGACTGGCATTAACGATTGGTCATGCGCTTACTCATTCTCGGGGCGGGCATCCACGCTGACGACTCGCCCCTCTTCCAACTGGACAGTCAGAACAATGGGCTGACAGCACACCTGGCAGTCCTCGACATATTCCTGCTCAGGCACCGTCGGGTCGACGCTGATATCCAGCGTCTCCCAACAGTAGGGACATTGAATCAGGACGGATTCCAGAGCCGACATGCCAGGCCTCAGAACTGCTGTTTGGCCATCCAGGGGATGATCCGGTCAAAGGCCTCTTCCATACGCTCGCAGGTAGTGGAGAAACTGAACCGCAAGGCGTTGGTGCAGTGTTCACCAAAGGCGTCCCCCGGCACCACGCAGACACCGGTTTCCTTCAGCATGCGCAAGGCCAGATCCGAACCATCCACGTGGGGCGGCAAGTCCGGGAAGGCGAAAAAGGCACCACCGGGCTTGTAGCCGGTCAGGTAAGGGGTTTGATCAATCAACTCGACAACCTTGTCCCGACGCTCCCGGTAAATATCCACCATGTCCTGAACGCATTGCTGGTCGGCCGTCAGCGCCGCCACGCCGGCAAACTGGGATGGGGTATTGGCCACTGAGGTGGTGAACATATGGTACCGGCGCAGGGACTTGATCGCCGCCTGGCTGGAAATGACCCAGCCTACGCGCAGGCCGGCCATACTGTAGGTTTTGGAGAAACTGCTGATGCACATGATGTTATCCAGGTCCATAGAGCAATTGAGGACACTGGCAAAATCATCGTCATCAAAAATCAGGTGGTCATACACTTCATCGGCGTATACCTGAATACCGCGATAGGCGCACTCTTCCAGGATGGTCTCCACGGTGCTGCGGGGATACACCGCCCCTGTCGGGTTGTTCGGATTGTTCAGGATCAGCGCAAAGGTGCGCGAGCCCATGGCCCGAATCACATCGTCCGGATCCAGTTGGTGGTTGTTCTCGGCCCGCGTGGGCACAAACTTCACCTCACCCCCGGTCATCCGGATCAACGGTGCATATAGCAGAAACGATGGGTCGGTCACGATGAACTGCCGCCCGGGCGCCGAGGTGGCCGAAATGGCCAGATACATGGCTTCAGTCGCGCCGCTCGTCACCAGGATGTTGTCACGGGTGAGCTTGCGGTTGTAGCGCTTGCCATAGTAATCCCGTAGTGCAACCAGCAACTCCGGCAGGCCGGCATCCATGGTGTAACCGGTCTGGCCGGCATTGAGCGCATCAATGTAGGCGTCGATAACATGCTTGGGCGTGGGCAGATCTGGCTGGCCGATCGACAGGTGAATCACATCCTTCATGGTAGATGCCATATTCACCAGGCGACGAATCCCCGAAACAGGAATGGCCTGCATGGCAGGGTTCCAACTGGCCTTGGTCTTCCGGTACTTCACTTTACGCGGCTTGGTCTGGCCGGTGTCCTTGTTCGCGGATTCCGCCATAAGCACCTCCTGGGGGACAGGGTAAACAAAAGAGTACCTTTGCAGGTTAGTCAGGAAAGAGGGGGCGTACAAGCAAGCGGGACTAAAGGATAACCGAACCCCTGAAAAACCGGTTCCGGCCGCCTCAGGTTGACCAGCCCACAACCGCCTACCAGACTAGTAAGACAGTCGTTATTGAGTGCACCATTACCGGAGGTTACATGACAGATTCACGCAAACCGGTCGTTACCGTTCTGACAGCACCGGGAGAGCCGGCACCGCCGGGTATAGAGGCGGTCAAGGCCCGGGCTGAAGTGCGCTTCGCCTGCGACGAACCCACCCTGCGTGAAAGCCTGCCCGGCACCGATGTCATGATGGTCACGGACTTCCGTACCGAAGCCCTTGAAGCGGCCTGGCCCTGTGCTGACAAGCTGCAATGGATTCACGCCACCAGCGCGGGAGTAGATGCGCTGATGTTTCCCGCCCTGATCAAGAGCGATGTGGTGGTCACCAACGCCCGCGGCATTTTCGACCGCACCATCGCCGAATACGTACTCTGCACCATCCTGATGTTCGCCAAGGATTTCCCCCGCTCCATCCGGCTGCAAATGAATCAGGAGTGGAAACACAGAGATACCGAACGGGCCGAGGGCAAACAGGTACTGGTGGTTGGCGCTGGCTCCATCGGCCGCCAGATTGGCCGGCTGGTAAATGCCATCGGCCTGCACGCCCACGGTATCGCCCGTACCCCGAGACATGATGACCCGGATTTCGTGGCGGTGCATGGCAACGATGAGCTTTATGAGCAGCTCTCACATGCAGACTTCGTGGTGATTGCGGCGCCGTTGACGCCACAAACCGAAGGCCTGTTTGCTGCCAAAGCCTTTGCCGCCATGAAAAAGACCGCACGCCTGATCAACATCGGCCGCGGCCCGATCGTCAATACCGAAGCCCTGCTCAAGGCACTCGACGATGGCGAGATTGCCGGCGCCGGACTGGATGTTTTCGAAGAGGAACCACTGCCCTCAGACCACCCGCTCTGGCAGCGGGAAAACGTGATCATGACCGCCCATATGGCCGGTGATTTTATCGGCTGGAAGCGGGCGCTCACGGATCAGTTCCTGGAGAACTTTGATCGGTGGCACAAGCGGGGTGAGCTGTTTAACCTGGTGAACAAAGAGCTTGGCTACGCCGGGAGTTAATTCAGATTAGCTGCTGAGTACTCTGATTGTAACGGCAGCAAATCAAATACCCGGCTTTCATCATTAGGATCCACCAACTCCGTCGGGGATTTGTACACCCGCGGAGTGGTGTACAGCATCCTGAGCGCCGTGCCGTGAGGCATGGCCATATAACGCTCCGGCTCGTTTTCCTCCAGCCACTTGCGAACCCTCGGCGCCATGTTGTGGGCCATTTTCGGAAAAAAGTGGTGTTCAATATGGTGGCTGAATCGGAAATGCAGGCGGTCCAGCACCGGATGGCTGCGCAGGCTCATCGAGTTATCCAGCGGGTTATTGGTGGCGGTCTGTGGGCGCAGGAAGTGATTGGTGAGGATATAGCCCTGACCCAGCGCGTTGGCCACCATGAACGGAATCAGCACCGTAAACAGCGCGAGCGAGCCAGAAACCGCAGCCAGCGCCAGCCAGCCCCCCAGGCACAGAAACACCTGCGCGATGGCCTTCCGGCGATCAAACCCCTTGAACTGCTTGCGGCGTTTCGCCTGAATCCACAGCACCAGCTGGGCGTGGAAGGTGAAGGAATAGGTCAGGAACAGATAGCTGTACCAGGTACCCGAACCCGGAGCCAGCTTGTGAAACTTCTTCTGGCCTGGATTGGTCTTGTAACGACGCAGCGTGCCGAAGCTGTCCGGGTCCGTATCGCCGGTATTGGTGTTACCGTGATGCACGACATTGTGCCACTTGCGCCAGAACTCCGGCGGCACCAACAACGGCCCAAACCCCAGCCAACCAAACACATTCTGCCAGCGCCGGCTCATGCCCAGAGCACCATGCAGCACCTCATGGGCCAACAGCGCCTGGCAACCAATGGTGTGCCCCACCAGCAACGCCAGCCCCAGATTGGCGTACCACGGCAAACCCGCCATCAGGATAACGGCCAGCCCACCCCAGATAATGGCCTGCAGGGGCAGAAACCAGACCACCCGCCAGGCCTGCGGCTTGAACGTGTCAGCGGGAAGTTCCTTTTTCATGCGATCCCGGAGTTCCCGTTCGTCCGGCTTTCCGAAAACCGCACTCACACTTGTTTCGGGTTTCACTGCTGCGTTCATCTTTTACCTGTCACCATTTGCTGTTGAACACACCCACCATGCACCAAACTTTCAGCGCACACTTGTTAGCCGAAAACTACAACAGAAAACCCAATAAAACAATGGCCAAAGAACGAGAAAGGGAACCCGCCCATAAAATGGGTAACAAGCGTATCCCGATAAGCAATCACCAAAGCATGATGACGCAGGTGGGGTGGCTTTCCCTGGGATGTCTTTGGCCATGGATGGCCAAAGAGAAGCGCACA
>NZ_DIHV01000129.1:0-45689 GCF_002420325.1 Marinobacter sp. UBA5687 | reverse complement strand
GTGCTTGTAGCGGTCCCAGGGAAAGCCTCCCCACCTGCGGCACAGCACCAGCCCCGAGAGCTACAGAACACAAGCAAGCCGAAAACAAAAACGGGAGCCCAAAGGCTCCCGTTTTGAAACAAACTGAAAAGCTAAAACCTCAACTCCCCGAAAGCGACTGCTCCGAAGGATCCAGCTCCATCTGCTGAATGGCGATCACCGCCTGAGTCCGATTACGAACCCCAAGCTTGCGGAACACCGCCGTGATGTGAGCTTTGATCGTCGCCTCCGAAACATCCAGATCGTAAGCGATCTGCTTGTTCAGAAGCCCCTCGGCCAGCATCCCCAACACCCGGAACTGCTGCGGTGTCAGCGACGCCAGACGCTCAGAGAAATCCGTGGTCTCAGCCTGCATCCGCTCAATCTTGTCGGCGACTCCCTCCGGCAGCCAGACATCCCCCTCCAGCACCGCCTGTATCGCCTCGGTAATGGTCGGCAAAGGTGCCGATTTGGGAATAAAGCCGGAAGCACCGTAATCAATCGAACGGCGCATCACCTGCAGATCCTCTGAACCGGACACAACCACCACCGGCAAACCCGGGTACTGGCCTCGCATGAACACCAGACCCGAAAAGCCATGGGCACCCGGCATGTTCAGATCCAGCAGGATCAGGTCCGCGTCCGGGTGCGACTCTACCGCCGCCTGCAGCGCCTTGATGCTGTCGACCTCCACCGTCTCGGCATCTGGCACCGCCTGATTGACCGCCTGTTTCAGTGCTGCCCGAAACAGCGGGTGATCATCAGCGACGATAATTGTTTGTGTCATTCAACAGATTCCTCACAGGTTAGTGCCAGCAGCGGGGCGTTACTTGAACGCCCGACTGCTGATCAGCTCATCCACTACGCCCGGATCAGCCAGAGTGGATGTATCTCCAAGCTGATCGTGCTCGTTAGCGGCAATTTTACGCAAAATCCTGCGCATAATCTTGCCAGACCGGGTCTTGGGCAGTCCAGGTGCCCACTGAATCACATCCGGCGAGGCAATCGGACCGATTTCCTTGCGCACCCACTGTACCAGCTCTTTCTTGAGCTCGTCGCTGGGCTCCTCGCCCTGCACCAGGGTTACGTACACGTAGATGCCCTGCCCCTTGATGTCATGCGGGTAACCCACCACGGCAGCTTCAGCCACCTTGTCGTGGGCAACCAGCGCACTCTCAACTTCCGCAGTGCCCAGTCGATGGCCAGAGACGTTCAGAACGTCATCCACCCGACCGGTAATCCAGTAGTAACCGTCCTCGTCCCGACGGGCACCGTCACCGGTGAAGTACATACCCTTGTAGGTGCTGAAGTAAGTCTGAACGAAACGCTCGTGATCACCGTAGATGGTGCGCATCTGGCCCGGCCAGCTGTCGAGGATCACCAGGTTACCTTCGGTCTTGCCTTCCAGGATGTTGCCTTCGTTATCCACCAGAGCCGGCTGAACGCCGAAGAACGGCAGCGTCGCGGAACCCGGCTTCAGGTCCACCGCGCCAGGCAGCGGAGAAATCAGGATGCCGCCGGTCTCGGTCTGCCACCAGGTGTCTACGATCGGGCACTTGCTGTTACCGATAACGCGGTGATACCACTCCCAGGCTTCCGGGTTGATCGGCTCACCCACAGAGCCCAACAGTTTCAGGCTGTCACGGGTGGTGCCGTCCATGCAGGACTCACCCTGCGCCATCAGTGCGCGGATAGCGGTCGGCGCAGTATACAGGATGTTGACCTTGTGCTTGTCGACCACCTGCCCCATACGGGAACTGTCCGGATAGTTGGGCACGCCCTCGAACAGCAGGGTGATGGCGCCGTTTGCCAGCGGGCCATAGAGAATGTAGCTGTGGCCGGTTACCCAACCGAAGTCAGCGGTACACCAGTAAACATCACCATCGTGATAGTCAAACACGTACTGGTGGGTCATGGAGGCATAGACCATGTAACCACCGGTAGTGTGCAGAACGCCTTTCGGCGCACCGGTAGAGCCAGAGGTGTACAGCATGAACAGCGGGTCTTCCGCATTCATCGGCTCTGGCTGGCATTCAGCCGAGGCGTTCTTCATCAGGTCTTCGTAACGCAGGTCGCGGCCTTCGGTCCAGGGCACCTGATCGTTGCCGGTGCGGGACACCACGACCACCTTGTCGACCTTGGCTTCGTCCTCATGCTTGAGGGCGGAATCCACATTCTTCTTCAGCGGGATGGCACGGCCGCCACGCAGACCTTCATCCGCAGTGATCACGAAACGGGATTTGCCGTTCACAATCCGCGCGGCCAGAGCTTCCGGAGAAAAGCCGCCAAACACAACAGAGTGGATCGCACCGATACGGGCACAGGCCAGCATGGCAACGGCGGTTTCAACGATCATGGGCATGTAGATGGTAACCACATCACCCTTCTGGACGCCCTGGTCCTTGAGCACGTTGGCGAACTTGCAGGTCTCTTCGTAGAGCTCCCGGTAGGTGACATTCCGGGATACCGAGGGATCGTCCCCCTCAAAGATGATCGCGGTCTGATCGCCCCGCTGTTCCAGGTGACGGTCCAGGCAGTTGGCCGAAGCGTTCAGGACACCGTCCTCGAACCATTTGATGGACAAGTTATTGTAATCGTAGGTACTGTTCTTGACCTTGGTGAACGGCTTGATCCAGTCAATACGCTTGCCATGCTCGCCCCAGAAGGTATTCGGGTCCTCTACGGACTGGCGATACATTTCCTCATATTGCGATTTGCTGACCAGTGCGCGCTCGGCGACCTCCGGACTTACCGGATATACCTGTTTGTCAGTCATTGTGCTCCCCCTTGATCTGAGTCTGTTGTCATTGTCGGTTTTTAAATTCAGGGTGGTCGGGCATTTTTCGCCCGCAAGACAGATGCCTGTAGTTCAACATGTGTGCCACCGCACAATGAATTAGACTAACGTCCTAAGATGCCCGGCAATTAGGGGCAACCTGCTCAGAAATGCAGCGATAACGGCAGTGACGGGCCACTACCAGATAACTCTCTCAAGGATAGTTGGCCCGCAGGAAATGGCCAAAACAGAAGGAGGAATCCGGAGCAGAAACGCTTTCCTGCCCCGGAGAAAATTTTCAGGCAGCTTTTTTACGCTGGCGCGCGGTTTTCAGGCTGTACACCTTTCGTTCTTTCAGGGCATAGCGATTGAGCCCGGCCAGGTGAATCTTGCGCAGGTAGAGCTCCCAGTCAATCAGGCGGGCATCCACCGGGAACAGCCCTTTATCGACCTCACCCATACGGTTCGCCAGCGCCATCAGCTCATCGTTCCGGAAGATATAATCCGGCGCGGTGTAGAAACCAAAAATGGTTGCCAGCGACTGGGTGGTATCCAGATTCCTGAGCATTTTCAGGTCCCGGGAATTTCCCAGTAATTTGAGCACACGGTCCGTCAGGGAGAGCGGTAAGCGAACACCACTGATCACCAAATCAAACAGCGCCCGGTTAACCGCCAGAAACGGCTTGCTGGGCTGCCGGTAGAACAGGTGATCGTAGGCAGCGTAATTGGCTTTTGATTCCGCCATGAGATGATCGATGAACTCACCCAGGGAGATTGGATTGCCGCCCCCGCTGCAACATTGATAGATGCGTCGCCGACCGGGTTCTCCAAGAGCTTCCGCCAGGGAAAGGATGATGGAGTTGGCCACCAGGTCCACTGGAATCACATCGATGATACCGGAGCGTTTGCCCGGGAACAGGGTCACCTTCTCACGTGCGTAGGCCAGGATAATGGCGTCTGCCACCTTCACACCCTCAATCCAGCCAGGCGCTGGCTCTTCCAGGGCACTTTCGATAATCGAAGGACGCAGGATGGTCAGGGTGCGGCCGTTCAACGCCTTCATCAGCAACTGTTCACCCAGCCACTTGGTAAAGGTGTAGGTATCGCTCCAGCCATAACGATTCGCCTCGCGAATACCCAAGTCCACCAGCTTCTTCTCCAGCACCTTGCCGGAATAACGGGCCTGCACGTCTTCGATTTTATCCTGCAGCAAACGAACCAGCTCTTCTATCTCGTAGAAGCCGTCCGGGGAACGTGGCACCGCCTCGCCCGCCGGCTTGATCACCGATTCGGTTACCTGCCCCGAATTCATGCCATTGACATAGCAGGTAGAGACCTGCAAGACCGCCAGCTGCGGGTTCAGGTCCGCCAGGCCGGCAATATTCCGCAGGCACAAGGTGTTGATGGCCAGCGCCTTGTCGAGCTCTTCACGGAAGTTGACGCTTGCGGCGGAGTTGATCACCGCATCCAGTTCGGTGGCGAGCTTGCGATAGTCTTCCTGCCCTATCCCGAAACCCGCTTCGGTCACCTCACCGGTCACGCAGTGAATGCGCTCCTCCAGAAAGGCATCAAATGCCTCTGAATCGGCCTCGCGAAGACGGTCAAACACCGAGGACGTGGCAATTTCTTCCAGGAAACGGGAACGAGCATCCGGGTGCCGTTTATTGCCCCGGATCAGCAGGTAAATAGCGCCGATATCAGGCACCGCCCGAATCAGCTTTTCGAGCACCACCTTACCGAGAAAGCCAGTGGTACCGGTGATCAGAACCCGCTTGCCACGGAGCTGTCCGAGCACCTTTGATGATGAAGTGTCAGCGTGATGTACCTGCTGTATTGCCATGATAGAACTCCTTCTCTGAGATCACTAATGCCGATCTGACACCGGCCAGTACTGTGCGGGCGGGGCACATCCCTTTCCCCGTCGTCACTGATTCCCTGTTGCAACCGCCTGTCAGAGTGCCTGCATATTGCGGGCCACGAGCCACGATATCGGTCAATTCTCACACAACGAACGTGACAGCACGGTGACAGACTGCAAAATTACGACACAAAAAACGCTAATAAAATGACAATTAAAAAGGCACATGGATCGCCCCGGAAACGGCTGCCTCAGGAGCCTGTTCGGTCTTTGCCCGCCAGCGCCCGCAACAGGTCGTCCAGTGAGACATTGGCCGGTTTTTCCCGCAGGGCGCGTACCAGTTGCTCCTGCTCACCAAAACTGACCCGGTCATACAGAGGCCCCTCAAGGCTGTGATGAACCGCCTGAGAGGGGGGCTGGTCACTCGGCGGTGGCGCCAACTCATCTGACAAATGCCGCAAATGACGAGCAAGACTGGCGCGATCGCGAGTCGGCAGCTTATCCCAGTTCATGGCGGCGAGACTGGTCTGAATGATCTCCACCGTGTCGGCATCGGGACTGCGCCCCAACAGTGCAAACAGCCGGGTAAATGCTTCATATCTGAGCATGACATCATCGGATACCGATACCATGGACTGCTCGAATTGTGCGATCAGATCCAGACAATGCTGCCGCCTGCTTTTATCCGCCCCACTGTTCTGACCATTACCTGCGTCCGACTCAGTGGCGCGTTTGGCGGCCCGGTACCAATAAGCGGCGATCCCCGCCTTTCTTGGGGGCAGTCGGCCAACATGAACGTTCAGCATCTCGGCCAGGGAGTGAAACTGCCGACAGGAGGGGTCCGAAGCCGGCAGCACCGTCACCGGCATCTGGTCCAGCACTGACTGACGCAGAGTTTCATCACGCCAGAGCCCGCCCAGATAATGAAGCGACCACTGCAGATGGCGCTGACAGGCACCATTAAAACGCTGAAACACAGAGCGCGCCTGACTGGCCCCCTGCGCCATATTAACGATCACTGCCGGAGTCCGGCGGTAGCCGCGGCGTTTGAGTACCTTCATCAGAGAAAAAGCGTCGGTTAGTGAGGCCGGATCAGGCGTGACAACCAGACAGGCCAGCTCGGCAGCAGCAATCATGTGCAATCCCACCGACTGTAAACCCGACGCCGTATCGATAATAACGGTGTCGTAGCGGTTCTCAAGCTCATGCAGTGCCCGGAGAACAGCCAGACCACCCTGCTCCGACATCTCCATACAGCTCTGCACACCGGATGCACCTGGGATCAGATCCAGCCCGCCGTAAGTGGTCATGATAATATCCTGCATGACGCATCGCCCCGCCACCACATCGGCAAGCGTGCGCTGAGGGTAGGCACCTACCATAATGCTGACGTTGGCAAGGTCGGTATCACCATCCAGCAGAAGCACCTTCTGACCCTGCTCGGATAGGGCAATGGCCAGGTTCAGCGCCACCGTGGTCTTGCCAACACCACCCTTTCCGCCCGTAATGGCGATGGTTCGGGTCTGGCGCGATTTTTGCGCTGGGTTCTGGCTTTGTGTCTGCTTGGGGACTTCCATGAAAAACAGCCTGGACGCTTAAACTTGTCACTATAAGCGACATTTTAACCTGTAAAAAGGGTACACATATCACAGACCGGATGACAGATTGCTTAAAAAAGCACCAATAAGTATTTAATAGTGACGGATTATTGTCTAAGCTCAGGGACCAACAAGAAGAATGAACACCCTGTCATATTATTTCAATACAGAACAGGGAAGCTTGCGCACGGCCATTAGCGGACCGCGCAGGACCAAAGGGGCGTGCCATGACTACAGCGACGGATATTGCGTCAGATCTACAGCTGCCGAGCCTTCCGGAGGTTATCCTGCGCGCTCTGGACGCCTGCCATTCCGGTCAAAGCTATCGCGAAATCAGTCGTATCGTTTCTGCCGACACCGCCCTCGTTACCCGGTTACTCGCCCTCACCAGCTCCGCGCTATACCAACGGGGAGCTCCCAGCCATTCTGTTGAACAGGCCCTGTTGAGACTGGGGACCCGAAAATTCCAGACGCTGCTACTGACGTCCGCGCTGCGACAGCTGATGTTTGAACTTGGAGGCGACGAGTGGCAACAACTGAGGGACTTCTGGCGGCACTCCCTGACCACCGCACTGACGGCCAAGACGCTGGCTACGCTGACCCGCTACCCGGAACCGGAAGAAGCCTTTCTTCTGGGGATGATGCATAACATTGGCGAGCTCATTGCGATCAAAACACCTTGCCCCGAACGCAAGCAACAGATACTGAACCAGCAGAACGACATCGCCGCCGGGCTTGTGTCCTCCTGGGGGCTGGGCACAATGGCTGTCGATGCCATGCGCTATCAACAGGCCCTGCCAGGACAACTGAGGGATGCAGGGCACCTGGTCAAGGTGGTCAGTCTCTCTACCCGGCTCGCTCTGTCTGATGCCGTAGGCGTAGGGGCAGCGGCCACCATCTTCGGATTGCAGGAAGATCTGACCCGTGAGATCAACAAGAAGATCGGCGAAGAGGTTGCCAGCGTGGCCGCATCCCTCGGTATCCCTCTGGATACTGACTACGATGCCCGCGAGGCCAGACGTCAGTTGAACCAGCGGCTGCTGGAACACACCATGGTGCGAACCGCGCTGGCGTTGCCAGCCTCTGGCCCGGAAAACCTCTCCACACTGGTGTCGGAAGCCGCCAGCAGCCTGGCACTGATCACCGGTCTCCCCGTGCTCTGCTTCAGCCGGGAGGGTGAGGATCTTACGCTGCGCTCAGGCACCTGCCGGCAACTGCCCGAGATGTCTGTTAATCCTACTTACGGCGACAGTGCGCTAACCACTGCTCTGAGAACCGGCACCACCACAACCATGGATCAGGCCGAACCCACCGTGCTTGATCAACAGCTGTGCTCCCTGCTGGCCGCACCCTCACTGCTGGCGCTCCCCGTTGCCACCGGGGACAGTGTGTTCGTGATTGGCATTGACGACCAGACAGTGGCGGGTGCGCGCAACCTCGGAGAGTTGTTCACCCGGGAACTCTCAGCGGTTCTCAAGCTGTCATCTGCCGATCGCCTTGGCTCGGACCAGCAAATGGTGAACGACCGTCTGCGCCGACAGGTACATGAGGTCAGTAACCCGCTCACAATTATCCGGCAGTACCTGTTCCAGCTGCGCAGCAGGCTCGAGGATCCAGATGTTCAGGATGAGCTGAACATCATTCAGGAAGAACTCGAGCGTGCCGGCAACCTGTTGTTGCAGATCAGCCAGCACGCTGCCGAAGCAACAGGCTCCGACACCGATCTGAACGAAGAACTGACCGGTCTGGGCAGAATCCTTCGGGACAGTCTGTTCCATGACGATCACCGAGAGCTTCACCTGCACCTCTGCAAAGCGGACACTCAAGTACAGGCAGCCCCCTCTGCGGTCCGCCAGATCGTCCTTAATCTGGTCAGAAACGCAGTTGAGGGTTTTGGAGAGCGGCCCGGAACCGTCACTCTGAAAACCACGGCACCCCTGTTTCAGAACCGACGTCGCTGGGTTGAGTTGCAGGTCACCGATAACGGTCCCGGCATTCCGGAGCCATTGCAACGCCGACTGTTTGAACCGGTCAACAGCACCAAGGGAGATGGCCATAGCGGCCTGGGGCTGAGCATTGTTAAACAACTGATTGATGACATGGAGGGCATCATTGCTTGCCACACCGGCCAGGAGGGCACGGCCTTCCGGATACTGCTGCCGGCGGCAAGTCATAACGATAACGACACCGACTGACGACGAAACCACGGACACACAGCCATGGCAAGCGAACAGACCACAGAGTCCTCCAGCCTTTCACGACGCCCCAGTATCCTGGTGGCAGACGACGAGCCACGCCTGCTCAAAACCCTGGCCGACCTCCTCCGGAGCCGGGGTTTTGAGGTGTCAGAAGCCCACGGTGGGCGACAGGCCTGTGAACAGCTTCACCGGCAAGCCTTTGATCTGGCCCTGCTGGATCTGAACATGCCAGAGTTGGACGGTTTCCAGGTAATGGCAGAAACCGGCCGGCTGCAGCCTGATTGCGGTGTCATTGTGGTCAGCGGAGAGTCGTCTTTCAGCACCGTCAGTCGGGCCCTGCGCCGAGGCGCACTGGATTACATCCGTAAACCCTTTGACCCGGAAGAATTGCTGGCGACTGTGGAAGGGGTTCTGGGCAAGCAGTCGCTTATTCGTGCCCATGAGATGGTTCAGTCCCGGCTGGAGAAATCCGAGGCCCTGCACCGCTATATCGTCAACAGCTCGCCGGACATCGTGTTTATGCTCGATGAAACCGGGCATATCTGCTTCATCAACAACAAGGTCGAAAGCCTGCTCGGCTATCAGCCCTCAGAGCTCTGCGGGCAGCATTTCCGCCATATACTGGATGACCGGGACGTGGCCCGTGGCACCTATGCTCTGCAGGGCCCTAATATCTCTGCCGATAATCCCCGGGTGCTGGAGGTCCGCCTGAAAACCCGGGGCAGCCGCAAGGCCACCCGGCATTTCGAGATCACCGCCTTTCCGGTAGACCCGCAAACCTGGCCCCAGACCGGCAAAACCCAGGGCGGCTGCACCGGTCAGCCTGCGCGGTATTATGGTATCGCCCGCGATGTCACCGAGCGTAAGGAGGCCGAGGCCTTCATCAATTTCCAGGCTTACCACGACCTGCTGACCCGGCTGCCGAACCGGGCTCTGTTCAAAGACCGGCTTGAACTGGCCATCACCCATGCACGGCGCAGCCAGCAGAAACTGGCCGTGATGTTTCTGGACCTGGACCGCTTCAAGGTGGTTAACGACACGCTCGGACACGCCATGGGAGATCGCCTGTTGCAGGCGGTCACGCATCGACTGGAAAAGTGCCTGCGCCGCGGAGACACCTTGTCCCGATTCGGGGGCGATGAATTCACCCTGTTATTGCCGAGCATTCACGGCCATGACGACGCAAGGAACATCGCCCGTAAACTGATCCACGCTCTGAAAGCGCCGTTCCAACTGGGGGACCACGAGGTCTTTGTGGGGGTCAGCATCGGGATTTCAGTGTTCCCGGAAGCCGGCGAGACCATGGATCTGCTGATACAGAACGCCGATATTGCCATGTACCACGTGAAAGCGCGGGGTAAGGATGGCTATCGCTTCTATTCCGACAGCATGAGCATCAACACCGCCAACCGGCTGAGCCTGGAGCGGGATCTTCGCCTGGCACTGGAACGCAACGAGCTCCGGGTGTTTTACCAGCCTCAGGTATGCTCCCGTTCCAACCGGGTGGTGGGCCTGGAGGCCCTGGTGCGCTGGCAGCACCCGGAACGGGGACTGCTCTACCCCGGGGATTTCCTGCCCCTGGCAGAAGAAACCCGGCTGGTTGGCAAACTCAGTGAACAGGTTATCGATCAGGCCTGCCGCGACGTGGGCCGCTGGATCAGCAGTGGACATTCCGACCTGCGCCTGGCGGTTAACCTCTCCCCCAGCCAGGTGGAGCACCCCAGATTCGTCGAAACCCTGATGAACCGGGTGGCCGCCCACAACTTCCCCGCCGATAACCTGGAAATCGAAATCACAGAAAATGTGATCATGAATGATCTTGAACAGATCAGCCGCAAGCTCAAGGAGCTGGCCGCCACCGGCGTGCGCATCGCCATCGACGATTTCGGTACCGGCTATTCCTCGCTCAATTACCTGCACCGTCTACCGATTCACACTCTGAAAGTGGACCAGTCCTTTGTTAAAGCCATACGCAGTGGGGAAGACGGAGCCTGCATCGTCAACGCCATTATCGCCATGGCTCACGGCCTGAAACTCGAGATTGTGGCCGAAGGTGTGGAAACCGACGACCAACTTGCGTACCTGAAAAGCCTCGGCTGTCACCAGGTTCAGGGCTTCTTCTACGGCCCCGCCCGACCCGCCGCCGACATTACACGGTTGCTGGCCAAAGATGGGCTGGCCTTCGCATATACCGGTTAAAACGATTATCGATTGTCTGACACTCAGAACCAAAACATTGACCCGGTTTGCAAAGTGTATCCTTACGTTACTTTGTGTATCCGGAAATGCGCAGTACTGCACATCTTTCAACCTACCCCTTCTCTAAGCTCGGTTTATCAGTAACCGATCACCGGAATGTCCGACAGGCTGTCGGAGCAACAATCACAATAACGGTGGCGGACAACCAGGGAACAAGAAGAAGGCAGCAGTCATCATGCGCGACAAGTACAAGTATATTGGCCCCGTCTACGACTTTCTCAGCAACCTCTACAGCGGCAAGAACATCCATCGCTGCAAGACCGCGATGCTGGATGTGGAAACGGTAAAACCCGGAGACCGCATTCTGTTTGCCGGTGTCGGCCACGGCCGGGACGCTATCCGAGCCGCAGAGCTGGGAGCGGAGGTAACGGTGGTCGATCTGTCCGAGACCATGCTGCGCAAATTCGCCGATGCCCAGCATAAAGAAGCGCCTCACCTGACCATTCGCCGCATCCACAGCGACATCATGAAGGTCGATGAATTCGAGCAGTACGACATGGTGGTCGCCAACTTCTTCCTGAATGTGTTTGACGAAGACATGATGGTCAAGGTGCTGGAGCACCTGATCCGCCTGGGCAAGGCCGATGCCAGAGTGGTTGTCGGAGACTTCTGCTACCCGACGGGCAACATCCTGTCCCGCATGTTCAAGAAACTCTACTGGTACATGGCAGTGTTCATTTTCTGGCTGTTTGCCAACAACGCCTTCCACAAGATCTACAACTACCCCGAGCACATGCAGCGCCTGGGCCTGCAGGTAACCGAGAAGAAGCACTTCAAGCTTCTGAACATGGACTGCTACTGGTCCATCCTCGGCCGAAAACAGGCCTGAACCCCTGACACCAAAAATAACAACAGGTTATCGGGAGCGTCATCATGTCAGACCAGATTCTTGCACTGGACCGTACCCACGGACTCACCGACGGACAGTTTACGTTTTCAGAGCGGGTGAACTACCTCAAGCAGTTCGGCGTGCACTCACAATCCTTCTCGACTCTGCAGCCGGGCATGCAGTACTTCGATGTTGAAGGGATGGGCTACGTGGCCTACATGCGCAAATGGGGCGGCACCTTTGTGCTGTCAGACCCGGTTTGCGCACCCGAGAACTTCCCGGTGATTCTGGAACGCTTTCACCAGAAGTTCCCGAATGCCTGCTACATCCAGGTCTCCAAACCGGTGGTGGATTTCCTGCATCTACGCTTCGGGCTCTACGGCACCCAGTTTGGCAGCGAATCCCGCATCGACCTGCGCAAATGGTCCCTCAGCGGCAAGAAAAAGCAGATTCTGAGAACCGCCCTGAACCAGGCCGAAAAGAACGGGATCACGGTGAAAGAGCGCTTCAGTGATGATCACACCCGGGAAATCTCGGAAGCCTGGATTCGCACCCGAAAATGCAAGAGCAACGAAATCCGTTTCCTGATTCGCCCGATGGAAATGGATTATCGGGAAAACGAACGGCATTTCTACGCCTATCAGGATGGCAAAGCCGTCGGCTTTATCTACTTCGACCCGATCTATCGCAATAACGAAATCATCAGTTATGTGCCCAACATCTCCCGGGCCAACGCGGATTTCCGGCAGGGCATTTTCTATACCCTGATGGCCCACGCCATGGACGTGTTCAAGGCCGAGGGTGTGCCGTTTCTGGACCTGGGCCTGATACCTCTGTCCCTGGACAAAGCCACGGAGCACCAGGAAAGCCGGCTGCTCAAGAAGATGCTCCACGGCATCTATGAGAAAGGAAACTTCCTGTACAACTTCAAGGGGCTGGAGTTCACCAAATCACGTTTCCGCGGCGATGGCTTCAAAACCTACTGCTGCCACAAGCGGGCTATTCCAGCTCTGGAGTTCCTCGCCATGTTCAAACTGACCCGGTTACTGTAACGCCGGGCCAGTGGCCGGCCACCAGCCCCACCGGGATGCCCATTTCCGACATGAACGGGCCAAGATCATCCGGCGCATCACCGGAAAAGCAGGCGCTGATCACCACCGGCCCGGAGTGGCCCGGTGGCGTCTGCGCACCGGCCAACTGCCCCGCCTGATCGAGCCACCAGGCCACGCGGCGGGCAATCGCCTCGCCAGATTCCACCCAGTGCATCACCTCCGGTAACGCCTTGCGCAACCAGGGCAACAGTAACGGGTAATGGGTACAGCCCAGAACCACCGTGTCGACACCGGCATCCCGCAGCGGCACCATGGCCTCATCCACCTCCACCTGATTCGGCGCTGAGCCACCGACCAGTTCCTCTGCCCAGCGCACCAGGGCCGGATGGCCAAGGCGGAATACCTTACAATCCCGGGCAAACTCCTGAATCAGATCATCCAGATACGGGCGTTTGACGGTTGCCGGCGTCGCCAGAAGGCCAATGCGGCGATTGGCGGAACAGGCTGCGGCCGGTTTGACCGCCGGCACCACCCCCACCACCGGCACATCAATGGCGGCCCTGAGCTCGGGCAAGACAACGGTGCTGGCGGTATTGCAGGCCACCACCACCACATCACAGGGGAACCGGGCCAGGCACTGCCGTATAAGCGTGCAACAGCGCTCGATCACCACCTGTTCGGGCTTGTCGCCATATGGAAAGCCGGCATTATCAGCCAGGTAAACAAGCTCCGCACCGGGCAACGTCTGGTGGATACAGGCGGCGACACTCAGGCCACCCACCCCGGAGTCAAACACCAGCACCCTTGGGCGACGGTCAATCATGGTGGATACCACCATTGCCGGCAGCAATCTCTGCTTTCAGGGCGTTGATTAATCGCCCTGCTATGGTGGTTTCCGGCGGAACCGGAGGATGTTCATCCACGGTAAACCAGCCGGCATCCGCCAGCTCATCTTCCTGCAACCGCAATTCGCCACTCTCGTAGTCGGCAAAAAAGCCCAGCATCAATTGATGAGGAAATGGCCAGGGCTGCGAGCCCTGGTAGCGGATATTGGTCACCGCCAAACCGGTTTCCTCCATCACCTCCCGGGCTACCGCCTGCTCCAGATTCTCGTCCGGCTCGACAAAACCGGCGATCAGACTGTAAAAATTACGGGTAACCCGCGCGGATTTTGCCAGCAGGAGGCGGTCGTCCCGGCGAATGACGGTAATGATGCAAGGGGCAATGCGCGGGTACCAGGGGATGCCGCACCGGTTGCACCAGCGTGCCCGTTCGCGGGGATGGGCTCCGGTTTTGTCTCCACAGCGGCCGCAGTAACGATGGTCCTGCCACCACTGCCAGACCTGATAACCGGTGCTGAGCAGATCCGCCGGCGCCTCGGGCGTGAGCAGCATGGCCTCACGCAGGGACAGCGTCTGCATGCCCGGCACACCCGTGTCCGGCAGCATAGTGACATACAGAGGGCGGCCCTCCCAGGTGCCCAGGGACAGCGCCTCCGGTCGGCTTCCACCCATTTCCGGGCCACCCCAGCGAAGGAACCAGCCATCAGCCGGCTTCAGAATACTGTTGCCTGAGAATGCCAGCAGCAGATCGCCCTGCTTCGGCAAAGCCTCGCTCCACCCGGGTGTCCACTGTGCCTTGTTGTCTGCCATGCCCTGTCTTTCCTGCTGCCTGTATACCAGTCCCGAAATGTACCACATCACATTCATCACCAAGAATTGGTGCGCGACTTTCCGCTACCGCCCCAACCCGTTAAACTTGGCGCCTGTTTCCAGGACCGGAGTAACCGTTTATGCGACTTTATCAGGGCATTCGCAGCCTGATCCTGTCTCTTTTCCGAAAGATCCTGTTTTTATGGGTCAGGACTGATGTCAGTGGCAATACCCTGGAAGCCCTCGGGCTGGACCCGGACAAGCCCGTCTGTTACGTGCTCCAGTACAGCTCACTGTCGAGCCGTCTGGTGCTGGAGCAGGAAGTCATCCGGGCCCGGTTGCCGGGAGCCACAGATACCTTGCCGGTCAAAAACGGGCCCTCGCATTCGTTTTTCTTCCTTTACAAACGCATTGGCGGCCTGTTTCGGGGCGGCCGGCACAAGCCGGTGCCTACCCGGGAATTTACTGATCTGGTCCACTTCGGGCTGGAACATCCGGATCAGGACGTCCAGATTGTGCCCGTCTCGCTGTTCTGGGGCCGATCACCCGACAAGGAAAAGTCCCTAGTCAAGCTACTGCTCTCAGACACCTGGTCGGTGGCGGGCCGCCTGCAGAAATTTCTGATTATTCTTGTGCATGGTCGCAACACCTACGTGCAGTTCAACCAGCCGCTGTCACTCAGGCAGGTGGTGGACGAGTATCGCGACAACGAGCAGAAGGCCAACCGCAAGCTGGCGCGAATTCTGCGAACCCACTTCCGTCGTGTACGCCAGGCGGTGCTGGGGCCGGATTTGTCGCATCGACGCACCCTGGTGGAGGGGCTGGTACGCACCCAGGCGGTCAAGGAAGCCATCCGTGAGACTGCTGCGAAGGATGATATCCCGCCGGAGAAGGTCCGCGCCAAGGCCTACAAATACGCCGACGAGATCGCCGCCAGCATGTCGATTGTCACTATTCGCTTCCTGGAACTGGTATTGGCCTGGCTCTGGAACCGGATCTACAACGGCATTGCCATCCACAACATTGGGGTAGCCAAGGAAGCGGCACAGGACAACGCTGTGGTCTACGTACCCTGCCACCGCTCCCACATCGACTACCTGCTGCTGTCCTATGTGCTCTACAAAAACGGCCTGATGCCGCCCCACATTGCGGCAGGCATTAACCTGAACATGCCCATCGTGGGACCAATCCTGCGACGTGGTGGCGCGTTTTTCATGCGCCGCAGCTTCAAGGACAACCCGCTTTACGCCACGGTGTTCAACGAGTACATGCATGTGATGTTCACCCGGGGCTACTCGGTGGAGTATTTTGTCGAGGGTGGCCGCTCCCGGACCGGCCGCATGCTGCCTCCGCGCCCGGGCATGCTGTCAATGACCGTGCGAAGCTTCCTGCGGGATCACCGCAAGCCCATCGTTTTTGTACCGGTGTACATCGGCTACGAGAAAGTCATGGAAGGGCGCTCCTACCTCGGCGAGCTGCGCGGGAAAAAGAAACAGAAAGAAAGCATTTTCGGTCTCGCCAAGACCGCTCGCAAACTGACCAACTCGTTTGGCCGCGTTGCCGTCAACTTCGGTGATCCGATCCATCTGGACAAGGTACTGGACGACGTTCACGAAAGCTGGCGCCACGAAGCCTATGACACCGAATACCGCCCGTCCTGGCTGAACCAGGCCGTTGATAATCTGTCCCAGCGTGTGGCCAGCAACATCAACGCCTCGGTGGCCGTGAACCCGATTGGCATGACGGCCACCGTTCTGCTGGGTACCGAGCGGCTGGCGATGGATGAGGGCCAGCTGATCCGCCTGCTGGACAAGTATGCTGACCTGCTCCGCGCCTATCCCTATGCCGAAACCATTACCCTGCCCGAGGGCAGCGGCCGGGACTGGATTGCCTATTGCGAGAACATGGGGCTGATTACCCGTCAGCCCCAGAAACTGGGCGACATTATTGCCCTGGAGGGCTCGAACGCCATCCTGATGACTTACTACCGGAACAACATCCAGCATCTGTTTGCTCTGCCAGCCCTCATTGCCAGCCTGTTCGAGAACAAGGCCAGCCTGAGCCGGGAAAAGATCGTTTTCCTCACCGGCGTCGCCTATCCCTACCTGCAGTCAGAGCTGTTCCTGCAGTATGACCAGGAAAAGGTAGACGCGGTGATCAATCAGTGGATTGACGTGCTGGTGGATCAGGGCCTGCTGATCAGGCTCGACGATGAACGCCTGGGACGGCCAGAGGAAGGTACCGAGGCGATGCTGCGGTCGCGGATCCTGTCCCGCTTCATCATCCAGACCCTGGAACGCTACCACATCACCCTGGGCATACTCAGAAAATATGGCTCCGGCAACCTGACGGCGGCGGAGCTGGAAGAACAGAGCACCTTGCTGGCGGAAAGGATGTCGATTCTGTTCGGCCTGAACGCACCGGAGTTCTTTGACAAGACCCTGTTCCGGAACTTCATCGCCAATATGCAGAAAAACGGCGTTCTCACAACCGATGAAGACGGCCGGCTGTGCTATGGCGAGGGTCTGGATGAAGTGGCTGAAGACGCCCGTCTGGTTCTGAGCGTGGAGAAACGCCAGGCGATCCAGCAGGTCACCATGCTCGACGCCTGACAGATCGCTGCGGCACTGTCAGGCCGGCAGCGCCCGGATCGGATAGATGTCGTAGCGACTGCTTTTACCCTCAACCCGTGCAGCCGGCTCCGGTCCGGCGATCGCGGGTGCCTTGCGGGGGCGTTTGACCACCACCCGATAGCGGGCACAGCCGAGCGCGGCCTCCAGTAGCTGGCTGGCGTCGTCATCATCACCCACCACCTGCCGGAACACCTGCATTTCCTTCTTGACCAGCGCAGACTTGTCCCGATGCGGAAACATCGGGTCCAGATAGACCACATCGACGGCTTCGGGTCCTGCCTGGTTCATCCAGTCCAGTGAGTTGCCAGAGTGCAGCGTCATTCGCGCCACAATCGGTGCACAAGCCTCATTCAGGCTAGCCCGGTACAGGCCATCGGCCAACAGGGCATGAATGATCGGGTTACGCTCGAACAGTGTCATCTGGCACCCCAGGGAGGCCAGTACAAAGGCGTCCTGGCCGAGGCCGGCGGTGGCATCAAGCACCTGCAACGGAGCGCGGGTTTTCTGCATACCCACGGCGCGCGCCACCAACTGGCCAGCGCCACCACCGTGCTCGCGCCGGTAGCCCATCTTGCCACTGACAAATTCCGCCCTGACTGGCCCGGGCGCACCTTTACCGGTTTGTTGTAACGCCAGCCCATGCTCGTCCATGAACAATAGAAGACCGTAGTCCCGAACCTGTTTGGGGGCGACCACGCCCAGCCAGTCAAGCCCCAGCTCGGTGGCCAGCGTACGGGCTACGCCCGGTTCAGCCACGGGGCTATGAGCAACGGCCAGGATGTGACGGAGAGACGAGGAATCCGGAAGCTCGGTGTGAGAGGAAGGCGACGGCATCAGACCAGAATATCAATTCCGCTCAGCACGCTGCCGCTCTCAAACTCCTGTCCGGCAGCGGCAACGCCGGCAAAAGCCGACAGCGCGCGGGCGGCAGGAAGCGGCAATTCATCTGCGCGGAAACGTTCAAGCCGGGCATCTTCCGCCGCGCGCCGGGCTTCGACACGCCGGCTGTCCAGTTCCGGGCCGGTACCACCGGGCTGTGCCGGATTACCGGGGGCGGTATCCCGATCCTGACGGGCGGTATTGAGCTGGTTGCGAACATCACCCGTGGCAAGTGCCTGGGGGTCCGCCGCCGGGGTGCGGAATACATCCGTGCGTTCCCGGGCCGGGGAGTTATTACCCGCCTGGTACAACGAAGGATTTGAGGGATTGATGCCGCCAATCATAACGCACCACCGGGGTGAGGATTCAGAGTCGTCATCGCATTATGGAGGATCTGGTGCAGAATGCAAAGACGGCGGTTGGAGCGGGGTTCACTCCCGACCGGGCAACTTCTTCCAGGCCACTTCGTCCCGGATATACACCGGTTGTGCCTGCTCTGCTGGCACCGCCTGCCCGTTCGACATTCCCTGTTCGGCCAGCTTCGCCACCTGAGCCGCTGCCGGCAACAACGTATCGTCAATGGCTGCGAGGCGTTCAACGAGTTCACCGGGCATCTGCTCTTTCAGGGTCCAGCCCTGACCGGCGCCGTACCAGTTGCCACCGGCATCCGGTGGCAGAGTCACCGCGTCAGGCGGGCAGACCCGCTCCTCGCTCAGCAACACTGGAAGCCCCGCCTCACAGCGGAACACGCCCCAGTAAACCTCCCCCATGCGGGCGTCAAAGGCCACCGCAATGCAATCACCCTCCTGCAGGGCGTGCGTTTCGATCGCCGCGAGCGCCACCGCCGCCAGGGACGACACTGGAACCACGGGGATATCCAGCCCCCAGGCCAATCCCTGGACTACACCGGTTGCAATCCGCAGCCCGGTGAAAGAGCCTGGGCCCCGGGCGAACGCCAGCGCATCGAGATCGGTTGGGGACAGGCCCTGCTCCGCGCACAATTCGCGAACCATGGGCATTAACAGGCGAGTGTGGCCCCGCGGAGCCACCTCGAATCGCTCGGTCACCCGGCCATCCAGCCAGAGTGCCGCGGAACAGCCCTCGGATGAGGTATCCAGTGCCAGAAGTTTCACAGAATCACGCCTCCTGGGCTGAGCCGGTTTCGATCACTTCAGTTGGGACAGAATCTGATCGCGAATGCTGTCGAGGCTGCCAACGCCTTCAACGCGCACATACCTGGGTGCATCGGCCGGGGCTTTCTCTGCCCAGCTCTGGTAGAAGCCCACCAGCGGCGCTGTCTGCTCATGATAGATTTTGAGGCGCTTGCGAACGGTCTCTTCCTTGTCGTCTTCACGCTGGATCAGCGCTTCGCCGGTCTCATCGTCTTTGCCTTCTACCTTGGGCGGATCGTATTTAACGTGGTAGATGCGGCCACTGCCCTCGTGTACACGACGGCCAGACAGGCGGCTGACGATTTCTTCGTCTTCAACCGAGATTTCGACTACGTAGTCGATGGCGATACCCTGGTCTTTCAGGGCCTCAGCCTGTGGAATGGTGCGCGGGAAGCCATCCAGCAGGAAGCCGTTCTTGCAATCTGGCTGCTGGATACGCTCTTCAATCAGGGCAATGATGATGTCATCAGACACCAGGCCACCAGACGCCATAACCTCTTTAACCTGCAGGCCCAGCTCGGATTCGGCTTTGACCGCAGCGCGGAGCATATCACCCGTGGAGATCTGGGGGATCTCGAAACGCTCGGTAATAAACTGGGCCTGGGTGCCCTTACCTGCGCCTGGCGCGCCTAACATAATGATTCGCATAACGTTGTGCTCCCATTGCTTTATATTATCGTTTGAAAAGTTATGGCAAAGACCTCTGCCTTTGCGACAACCTCTCGACGGCTCCGGACCGTGTATCCGGCGCACACGCACAAAAACGAGGCAGCATTATACGAACTCACACCCGGCAGAGAAAGTCGACCTCCGTATCATTGTCCGAAAGCCTGGCTGTCAGCAGCCTCAACGGCCGGTGCAGGGCTGGGAATAATCAGGAAGCGAGGGAAGACGCCAACACGTCCAGATCGGAAGCCACCTGGTCCATGTCGCTCTGAACCCGTTCCAGCACATCCGCCCGGAGCCCAAGGCTTTCAACCAGTGCCGGCAGGTCGTCAGGATTGAGTTCGTCACCGATACCACGCTCCTTGAGCATGGCATTGGCCAGCTGCACCATCTGGACATATTCCTCGTGCTCGCCATGGTATCCGATGTGCTGGTGCATGCCGGCCGCTTTGATTACGGCTTCCGGCAACTGCCACAGCCGGTGCAGAATACCGCCAATGGCACCATGACCAACAGCCAGAATATCCTGGCGCTCACTGTGGCCAAACACTTCCTGCTCGAGCGAGTGCATGCTTGCCTCCGGGTTGATTTCCCGCAGAGCATTAAGCTCTTCAAACTCCGATGGAAACAGATGCCCCACCAGTAGCAAGCCGAAGTTGTGCAGCAATCCGCACAGATAGGCGAGCCCCTTGTCGCGGCCGGAATAGGCGGCGAGGTTCTGGCACAGGAACGCGCAATAAAGCGAGTGGCGCCAGAAATTGTCCATGCCGAGCATGCCTCCGCGGGGCACATCAAACGCTCGCACCGAGGCAATACCCAAGGCAATGTGGGCAACCCGGTCAAAGCCGAGGACCCGGGTGACCGCTTCCTGTACAGAGTTTATCTGGCCGGGGTAGTTGAACAGCGCTGATCGGGCATAGCGCATGATCTGCGCGGTCATACTGGGGTCAAATTCAATCAACTCGGCCAGCTCTTTGGCCGTCGCTTCTGTGTTGGCGGTCAGCCGCAGGATTCGCAATGCCAGAGCCGGCATTGGCGGCAGCCGATAAAGCTTTTGCAGTTTGTCTGCCACGTCTTCCAGAGTCAGGGCTTCGCGATCTTCCACGCCCTGACCACGAATAACCAGATGCCCCTGCCGGGCGCCAGCCTGAGCCAGGCGGAAGGCCCGGCCGTCCATTTCAACCAGGCTGTGGTCCGTGCCGCCGGAGAAGATCACACTTTCGGCTGTCACTACATCTTCATCCACCAGAACCGGCAGCTCCCAGGCGGCTCCGATCGGAGGTACGAATCCGGCGTCACAGTCTCCGAACAACCGGGAAGTCTGGCGCGCCGTCAGCGGCTGCAGGCGCCGACCGGTGAACTGGTGCACGGCATCCATATCAAGCGTGCTGTCAAAACGGTGTACCACCATAACCACCCCATTGATATCGATCAGCAGGGTCGCCTTGATAAAGTCATGCTGGGGTTTACCCGAAGCAAGCACCGCCGCGTCCAGATTGGCAACGGGCTCCGTTTCCAGTGGCTGGTAGGTAATGCCCTTGCGGGCCAGAAAACGCGAAAGCCTCTCCGACAATGCCAACGGGGGTAACTCCTTAAAGCAAATGGGCCGGGGCTGTCCGGCCCCGGCCTTATTATGCACCTTAACCGGTATTTCGCATACCGGCAGAAATTCCGGCCATGGTCACCTTCAGCGCCCTCTCGACCATTTCCGGCACCTTTCCTGCCCCCTCGCTTTCCCGGTCACGCCTGAGCAATTCTGCCTGCAAATAGTGCAGCGGATCAGTGTAGGGATTCCGAACTTTCATTGAATGGGCAAACACCGGCTCCTGCTCCAGCAGAGTCTGTTGCTGTTTGAGCTCCAGCAGACGCTCAATGCAGCCCTGCAAACGCTGCCTCAGGCTCTGGCCAAGCGCCAGCAAGTGCTCGTCCTCAACCAGGGTCTGCTCGTAATAGCTGGCAATACGCAAATCTGCCTTGGCGAGGACCATTTCCAGCATATCCACGTAGGTGCGGAAGAACGGCCAGCCCTGCATCATCTCCCGCAGCTCGGACAGGCGGTCCGCCTGGGCCGCCTCTTCGAGGGCAACATCACTGCCCAGCCAGCTGGGCAGCATCAACCGCATCTGGGTCCAGGCAAAAATCCACGGAATGGCTCTCAGGCTTTCAACGCCCCCTGTGGCCTTGCGCCGGGCCGGCCGGCTGCCAAGGGCAAGTTTACCCAAAGCCGTTTCCGGTGTGACCTGGCGGAAGTAAGGCACAAAATCCGGATTCTCACGGACCACCTCACGGTAGGACCGCAGCGAACGCTCGGTCAGCCAGTCCATCACCTCGCGCCACTCATCCTTTGGCACAGGTGGTGGCGCCAGGGTCGCCTCAATCACCGCGGTGGTGTACAAGGTCAGACTCTGCACCGCCAGCCTCGGCAGACCAAATTTAAAGCGGATCATCTCGCCCTGCTCGGTAATCCGGAAGCTGCCGTTCACCGAGCCCGGCGGCTGGGACAGAATCGCCCGATTCGCCGGACCACCGCCCCGGCCTACGGTGCCGCCGCGGCCATGAAACAGAGTCAGATGCACTCCATACCGATTGGCCACTTCGGTCAGCTTCTCCTGGGCCTGGTACTGGGCCCAGGCCGCCATCAACTGGCCGGCATCCTTCGAGGAGTCTGAATAGCCGATCATCACTTCCTGGCGCCCGCTGCAGTATTCCCGATACCAGTCCACCTCGTACAGGGCCGCCATACTGTCGGGAGCCCCCTTGAGATCATCCAACGTTTCGAACAGCGGCACAACGCGCATGGGGAAAGTCATCCCCGCTTCCCGCAGCAGCAAAATCACGTTTAAAACGTCCGAGGGCTTGCTGGCCATGGAAATCACATAGGAACCCAGGGCTTCCGGTGTCTGGCCAGCGACCACCTCGCAGGTTGCCAGCACCTCGCGCACCGGCTCGGAGGGTTGCCAATTCCGGGGCACCAGGGGGCGCCGCCCCTTCAGTTCCTTGACCAGAAACGCCTGGCGCTCCTGTTCCGACCAGGACAGATAGTCACCCAACCCCAGGTAGTTCACCATCTCTGCCACCGCCTCGGCGTGGCGTGAGGCCTCCTGGCGGATATCCAGTCGGATCAGTGGCAGGCCGAAGGTGTGCGCCCGGCGAATGGTATCCAGCAGCGGACCATTGGCAATGGCTTCCAGCCCGCACTCCATCAGGGAGCGATAGCACAATTCCAACGGCCCGGTGAGATCCTCATTCTCGAACAGAATGCCCGAATCGTCTGCCGGCTCGCCCTTGACGCTGGCTTCGGCCCAGTCCCGGGTCTTGATCAGGCGTTCCCTCAACTGGGCCAGCACCTGGCGATACGGCTCCCGGGAATCTCCCACCTCGGCCCGCAATTCATCGCTTGCCTGCCACATGGAAAGCTCTGCTCTCAGCGCCTGGATATCGCGCAGATAGAGATCTGCGGCCATCCAGCGACCAAGCAGAAACACTTCCCGGGTCACTTCGTGGGTGACATTGGGGTTGCCATCACGGTCTCCCCCCATCCACGAGGCAATTCGGATCGGCGACACCTGCAACGGAAGCCCCTGACCGGTCGCCTCCGACAGCGAGGTGTCCAGGCTACGGAGAAATTTCGGCAGCGCCTGCCAGAGACTGTTCTCGATAACGGCGAAGCCCCACTTGGCCTCGTCCACGGCGGTCGGCCTTTCATGCCGAATCTCGTCGGTATGCCAGGCCTCGGCAATCAACAGCGACAACCGGTCAACAATTTCCTCCCGTTCACCGGGCATCAGGTCGTCATGATCCAGCCTCGACAGGCAATCGGACATTTCATCGTACTTGAGGATCAATGTACGCCGGGCCACTTCGGTGGGGTGCGCGGTGAGCACAAACTCTATGCGTAAATCTGCAACCTTCCGATGCAACTCTTGCGGGTCTATCCCCCCGGACTTCAGCCGATCAAACACGTCCCCCAGGGATTCCACCATCAGATCTGACGGATGCCCCTGCTTGCGACGAATTCCATGGTACTGCTCAGCCAGGTTGGCAAGATTAAGGAACTGGTTAAAGGCTCGGGTCACCGGTAACAGCTCATCATCGCTGAGCTGGCCCAGGAGCTTCACCAGGCGTTGTCCGGAACCGCTTTCCTGGCGCCGGTCAGCCTTGGCGGCGGCGCGGATTTCTTCAATGCGGTCGTAGCAGTCCTGTCCGGGGAATCGGAGTATGCTCTGGCCAAGCAGATCGCCCAGCAAACGTACGTTTTCTCGAAGATCCGGGTGCAGTTCGGTCACGGCAGGTTCCTTCTGAATTGACGGAAACAATCTAAACTTACGATACTAGGGAGCAACGCAGAAAGTCTATTGACGATTCAACCACTTCGCTCAGGAGCTGACATGAAAGTGACCGATCTGCCCCAGCATTGGGAAAAGGAAAAACAGGCCCAGGAGCGCAGCCATGAATACAACCTGCGCCTGCCTCTGGAAGATGCCGCACGGATTGCGGCCCTGGCGGAACTCTACCCGGACCGGAGCGAAAGTGAGATCCTGAACGACATGATTGCCGCCGCTCTGGACGACCTGATCAGCCAGGGCCCGCTGAAAGATCGATTGGCAGAACAGAAGAAGTCGTAATACAAACAACAACGCCGGGCTGAGCCCGGCGTTGTTGTTACAGAATCTATGGCAATGGGTGTTGGCAACCGTCAGGCAACCGACTCCAACTGGCGGGCCTTGAGGCGCTTGATGTGTTTCTGGCTCAGGGCAACGAATTGCGGTGTCAGGCCTTTGTCCTCATAGATTTCAAAGCCATCCTCGTCGTAAGCCACAACCTTCTCACCCTGAACGTAGGGGAAACTGGTTTCCAGCTCGTCGAGAGCGGCGGAGATCAGATCCCGCATCAGATCCTGAGTGGACTTCATCGGATACAATGCCGCAAGCTTCTGCAAGCGGTCATGATGCTGGTCAGCCAAAGACAGATAGGCGGCGTCCCGGGTCAGTCTTCCACGGCCGTGTTTATCCCAGTGCTTGACCAGATCTTTGATCTTCATGGTGCCTTCACTCCTGCATCTTGTTTGATGGCACAACGCACTTTTTCAGTGCGACTGTTCCCGGAAGTGTAGACGAAGAATGACAGGCCGGTGACGGAAAATTGGTAACGGATTGTACCTATCGGTGACAGTTTCCAGTTCCGCTTCCCTACTCCTTTTCCACCCCTTTCACGCTCTGCCACACGGCATCCAGCGCTTCCAGGGTTTCTTCATCCAGATTACGACCTTCTTTTTCCAGCACCCGCTCAATGGCACGGAACCGGGCATCAAACTTGTGATTGGTTCGCTTCAGGGCCTGCTCGGGATTTACTTTCAGGAAACGTGCCAGATTTACGCAAACAAACAGCAGGTCACCCAGCTCGTCCTCAACCGCATCCAGATCTCCGGTACCGGCCTCGGCCATTTGCCAGGCTTCCTTAAGCTCGTCGATCTCTTCGTGAAGTTTGTCGAACACCGGGCCGATATCCGGCCAGTCGAAGCCATGCCGGGCCGCACGCCGTTGCAGTTTTTCCGCCCGGGCCATGGCCGGCAGAGTGCGGGCAATACCGTCCAGACGGCTGGCCGGAGTATCCGCCACCGGCTTCTCAGCACGCTCCTCGGCCTTGATGCGCTCCCAGCTTTCCTTGATCCAGGCTTCGTCGGGTCGATTATCCGGATCGATACGACTCTCCAGCGTGCCCCCCGGAAACACGTGGGGATGGCGCCGAACCAGCTTGCGAACCAGATGGTCAACAATGCCATCAAACTCAAAGTGGCCGGCTTCTTCTCCCATGCGGGCATAGAAGATGACCTGGAAAAGAAGATCTCCCAGTTCGTCTTTCAGATGTGGGAAATCCTCCTGCTCGATGGCGTCAGCGACTTCGTAAGCTTCTTCAATCGTGTGAGGCACGATGCTGGCAAAGGTCTGTTTGGTGTCCCAGGGGCAACCGGTGTCCGGATCCCGGAGCCGGGCCATCAGGTGTTTCAGATCTTCGATGCTGTAACTCATCCGCGTTTCCGCCTTACGTCGATGATGTTCGGCAGGTTCCGAATCTGGGCCAGCAGCCGCGCCAACTGCTCCAGACTGGAGATTTCCACCGTCACCCGCATAGTGGCCGTGTTTTCGTCTTTGTTGGTCACGGTGTTGAGAGACAACACATCACTGCGGGACGAAGACAGCACCTGGGTGATGTCTCGCAGCAGACCGGATCGATCGTAGGCCTCGATTTCGATATCCACTGGATAGACCGCCGCCGGCTGCCCGCCCCAGTTCACTTCAATGATGCGGTTCGGTTCAAATTCCCGCAGATTCAGGAACGTGAGGCAGTCCTGGCGATGCACGGTCACGCCGCGGCCCACGGTGATATAGCCTCCGATCGGGTCTCCGGGCAGCGGCTTGCAGCACTTGGCCACCTGAGTTTTCAGCTTGCCAACACCAAGTATCTGGATATCGGATTCAGTGTCGTAGGGCTTTTTCCGGTTCGGGGTCAGCTTAAGATCCAGCTGTTCAGACCGGGGCTCCAACAGTTGCTGAGCCACATTGGCCACATGAGTAGGCCGCAGATCTCCCGCCCCGATGGCGGCAAACATATCATCAATGCTGTGGTAGTTGACCTTGGCCGCCAGTTGTTCCAGCTCCACATCAAACAGCGACAGGCGCTTGAACTCGTCTTCCAGAATAGCGCGGCCGTCAATGACATTGCGGTCACGGTTCTGCTGTTTGAACCAGTGTGTAACCTTCGCCCGGGCCCTGGACGTCTGAATATAGCCCAGGCTCGGGTTGAGCCAGTCCCTGCTGGGAGCCGGATTGTTGGAAGTCAGAATAAATACCTGATCCCCGGTCTTGAGCGGGTAAGTCAGCGGAACGATGCGGCTGTTCACCCTGGCACCCCGGCAGGCATGACCAATTTCGGTATGCACCCGGTAGGCAAAATCCACCGGCGTGGCGCCCTGGGGCAGGTCTACCACATGGCCTTCCGGCGTAAACACATACACCCGGTCTGAGGCCACGTCTGATTTCAGATGATCCGCCAGTCCGGAAATGTCGCCCAGCTCCTCCTGCCACTCCAGAACCTGGCGCAACCAGTTGATCTTGGCGTCGTAGCCGGTGGATTTGTTCCTGGTATCGGTGCCCTTGTACAGCCAGTGGGCACATACGCCCAGTTCCGCTTCTTCATGCATGGCATGGGTGCGAATCTGCACCTCCATGACCTTGCCTTCCGGGCCGATCACCGCCGTGTGCAGCGACTGATAACCGTTCTCCTTGGGGTTGGCAATGTAGTCATCGAACTCGTTGGGAATGTGGCGCCACAGGGTGTGAACAATCCCCAGCGCGCCATAGCAATCACGCACTTCCGGCACCAGAATGCGCACGGCACGGACATCGTATACCTGGGAAAAATCGATTCCCTTACGACGCATCTTCCGCCAGATACTGTAGATGTGCTTGGCCCGCCCGCTGAGCTCGGCCTTGATACCGGAAGCCTTGAGCTCGGTTTGCAGGGTATCAATCACCCGGCGGATGTAGCTTTCACGGTCCAGCCGTTTCTCATCCAGCAACTTGGCGATTTTCTTGTACGCGGAGCCATGCAAGTAGCGGAACGAGAGATCTTCCAGCTCCCATTTGATGTGGCCGATACCAAGCCTGTGCGCCAACGGAGCATAGATGTCGAAGACTTCCCGGGCCACGCGCATGCGTTTTTCTTCCGGCGCATCTTTCACTGCGCGGATAGCGCAGGTGCGCTCTGCCAGTTTGATGAGCGCCACCCGAACGTCATCAATCATGGTGACCAGCATCTTGCGGACATTGTCCAACTGGCCTTCGCTCTGCCCCAGGACATTGCCCTTGAGCGGATGATGGATGGACGAAATCGCAGCCATCTGCTGCACGCCGTTAATCAGCCCCGCCACTTCATCGCCGAATTCCTTGCGAACCTCTTCAAGCGGCACCCGTTCTTCACGCACCGCCCGATAGAGCACGGCGGCAACCAGGCTGGCCTGATCAAGATGCAGCTCTGCCAAAACCTGCGCCATTTCCAGACCGGTCCGGAAACTGCTGGCACCGGGCGCCCACAAGCGGTCTTCCCGGAACGCCTGAACGGCGATCTGGGCGGCTTTCTCACAAGCCCTCCGAAGCTGACCCGGGTCCTCGAGATGAGTCTGTTCAGCGATGTGCTGCACGCAGCGGTCTATATCGACCTCGCCGTCACCGCTGATCGAATAGTCTTCCCGAACTTTTACCATGGCAGAGCTTTACCCATTTGTTTTCCGGTTATTCTCACGGCCATCCTGGCCGTTCCGTTGCATACCCCCGAAACCCGGTCAGTCTGCGCTACGCTCAAACAACGCAATGGACTCAACGTGGGTGGTATGGGGGAACATATCCATCACACCGGCCTGTACCAGCCGATAACCATTGCGCACCATCACCCCGGCATCCCGCGCCAGGGTAGCGGGGTTGCAGGACACGTAAACAATGCGGTTGGCACCGAAAGCGGTCAGATACTTACAAATCTCCTCCGCGCCTGAACGAGGCGGATCGATCAGAATCTTGTCAAACCCCTCTTTTGCCCAGGATTGCCCGGTGAAATCCCCGTGCAGATCTGCCCCGTGGAATTCCACATTGGAGAGATCGTTCAGGCGGGCGTTTTCACGGCCGCGAACCACCATGGCATCGTCGCCCTCCACACCCACAACCTGCCCGCCCTTGCGGGCCAGTGGCAGCGTAAAGTTGCCCAGGCCGCAGAAAAGATCCAGTACCCGCTCACCGGGCTGGACGTCCAGCCACTCGACCGCGCGGTGCACCATATTGCGGTTGATGCCGGCGTTCACCTGGGTAAAGTCCATGGGATGGAAGGCCATGGTGAGGTCAAACTCATCCATACGATAGGTCAGGCGTTCATCGTCCCGCCCGCCGGATTCCGGCCAGATCCGGTGCACGGTGTCCGGGCCCTTGGGCTGCAGATAGATATGCAAGTCATGGGCCTGACCAAAGGCGATCAGCTTTTCCCGGTCGTCCGGCACCAGGTCATCCATGTTCCGGAACACCATGGCAGCCGTATCATCGCCACAGGCCACTTCTACCTGGGCAATCCGGTCAAATGCCGCCATGCCATGTAGCAACTCCCGAAGAGGCTCGATTCGCTCACCGATCCGGGGATCCAGTACCACGCAGCGGTCAATATCGGTCAGAAAGCTATTGCGCTTCTCCCGGAAACCAACCAGCACCGACTCCCGGGCCTTCACATAACGTACGCCCAGCCGCGCCTTGCGACGATAGCCGAGGCTATCCGGAGAACGCATCGGAGCCACCCACTGCTCCGGTTCAATGCCCCCAAAGTGGGCAAAATGCTCGCGCAGGGTATTTTCCTTGAACCGTATCTGGGCATCGGCGCTCATGTGCTGAAGACTGCAACCACCGCAAAGATCGGCAAACTCACAGGGTGGCTGCTGGCGGTCAGGGGCTGCTTCCAGCACTTCGGTTGTGCGCAGCTCATCAAACCGGCTGCGGGTGCTGACCATTTTGGCCATCACGGTTTCGCCCGGCAGGGCTCCGTCAACAAACTGGGTTTTGCCATCAGCGCGGGCAATGCCCCGGCCATCGTGGCTCAGGGTCTCGATTTCACAACGCACGGGCTCCTTGGGCAGAACCTTGCGGCGACGCTTACTCATATAGAATTCTCTTGATTGGGGGCCACTCAGGCGCCGGGAAACACACCGGTGGAGAGGTAACGGTCTCCGCGGTCACAGATAATGGCCACGATCACGGCGTTTTCAACCTCACGGGACAATTTCAGGGCCGCTGCAATGGCACCGCCGGAGGACACACCACAGAAAATGCCCTCTCGCTCGGCCAGTGCCCGCATAGTGTCCTCGGCTTCCTGCTGGCCAATATCCAGAACCTGGTCGACCCGGCTGGCATCGTAGATTTTCGGCAGGTAAGCCTCCGGCCAGCGGCGAATACCCGGAATCGAAGCCCCATCCTCTGGCTGCAGGCCGATAATACGGATATCGGGATTGCGCTCTTTCAGGTAACGGGACACGCCCATGATGGTACCGGTGGTGCCCATGGAGCTGACAAAGTGCGTAACCCGCCCGGCAGTCTGCTCCCAGATTTCCGGGCCCGTGGTGTGATAGTGGGCCGAAGGGTTATCGGCATTGCTGAACTGGTCCAGAACCTTGCCCTTGCCCTCGGCCTCCATTCGAATGGCCAGATCCCGGGCGCCTTCCATGCCCTGCTCACGGGAAACGTTCACCACCTGGGCGCCGTATGCACGCATGGAGGCCCGGCGCTCCTCACTCAGGTTATCAGGCATGATCAGCACCATTCGGTAGCCCTTGATGGCCGCGGCCATGGCCAGCGCGATACCGGTATTGCCGGAGGTGGCTTCAATCAGGGTGTCCCCGGGCTTGATCTCGCCCCGGCGTTCAGCCTCCTGGATCATGCTCAAAGCCGGCCGGTCTTTCACCGAACCTGCCGGGTTGTTCCCCTCCAGTTTTGCCAGGATGACGTTACTGGTGTCTCCCGGCAGACGCTGCAGACGCACCAGGGGTGTATGGCCGACATAATCTTCAATGGTGGGGAAAATCATATTGAAACCCTGTGATACACTTTCGGATTCGAATCATACGCGTTATGGCCGCCTTGTCCCAATACAGCTTGTCGCTATATCCATGACCTGCGGCTATAACTGTCTGTTTCCGGGATAACGGCCACGGTTATATCATTGCCGTTCAGCTATGCTGACAAGGAAGTATCCACCAGCAGGCGCTCCCTGCCGGCGGACAAGGTAATTTTACAGGAACACGGTATGCGACGTTGGGGCATTCGCAAGAAAGTACTGGTGGTAACTCTGGTTCCCACCCTGCTCACCACGCTGTTGTTAGGGCTATTCTTTACCTACAGCTGGGTGAACAACATTGAGAACCTGCTGAAGGATCGCGGTGAGTCCCTGTCCCGACAGCTTGCCGCAGGCTCTGAATACGGCCTGTTCACGGCCAATCGCAGCCTGCTGAGCAGCCTCTCCAACGCCCTTCTTGAAGAACAGGATGTTCGCTCCATCACCTTCTATGGCAGCGATGGCCAGCGCATGCTTCATACTGGCCCAGGCAGCGCTGAAACCGTGGCGATGGCACCGCTGGAACCCAACCAGCCGATCCGGTTGACCCACGACAGCAGCACTCGTTTTGTCACGCCGGTTCACCTTCAGGATCTGATGATCGAGACCATGCTGGACCCGGACGCCCGCCAGTCTGCGGCGGAACGCCAGGCCCCGCTGGGCTGGGTTGCCGTAGAGATGTCCCACGTCCGCACGGAAAAGGAAACCTACAAGGCGCTACTGATCTCGCTGCTGCTGGTGATCGGTGGTGTCCTGCTCAGTCTTGCCATCGCGCTGCGCCTGAGCCGTGCCTTCACCGACCCGGTATTCCAGCTCAACGAAGCCGTAGCCAAACTCAAGGAAGGCAAGCTCGACACCCGGGTTTACACCAGTGCCGGCCCGGAGTTCGAACAGCTGGAGTCGGGGCTCAATGATATGGCCTCGGAATTGAGCAAGGCCCAGGCCGAAATGCAACAGAACATTGACCAGGCCACCGAAGACCTGCGGGAGACCCTGGAGACCATTGAAATCCAGAATATCGAACTGGACTTTGCCCGCAAGGAAGCACTGGAAGCGAGCCGGATCAAATCCGAGTTCCTGGCCAACATGTCACATGAAATCCGGACGCCGCTGAACGGCATCATCGGCTTCACCGAACTGTTGCTGAAAAGCCCACTGCCCCGCCAGCAGCGCGACCACCTGAACACCATCCGCAAATCCTCGGAAATCCTGCTGACCATCATTAACGACATTCTGGATTTCTCCAAGATCGAAGCCGGCAAACTGATCCTGGACCGCGTGCCGTTCCAGCTCCGGGATATCGTTGAGGAAGTGATGGTCATGCTGGCACCGGCGGCCCACGCTAAAAACCTGGACCTGGTGCCACTGGTCTACAACGATGTACCGGACAACATCATGGGGGATCCGCTGCGGGTCAAGCAGGTGATCACCAACCTGGTGAACAATGCCATCAAGTTCACCCAGACCGGCGAAGTGGTATTACGGGCGAGTCTGGAAGACGAAGATACCGAGCATAACCGGGTCACACTGCGCCTGAGCATAACCGATTCCGGCGTTGGTCTGTCACGTGCCCAGCAGCAGTCACTGTTTAACGCCTTCAGCCAGGCCGATGCCTCCACTGCCCGGCAGTATGGCGGTACCGGTCTGGGGCTGGCCATCTCCAAACGGCTGGTGGAAGAAATGGGCGGCAAGATCGGCCTGGAAAGTGAGCTGGGCAAAGGTTCCACGTTCTGGTTTACCCTGACGCCGGAACTGTCCTCAACCGGCGACAGCTCCAGCCCCAAAGAGGCGCTCCGGGGCGAGAAGATCATCTATCTCGAACACCAGAAGACCACCGGGCTGGCGGTGGAACACCTGTTAAGGGACTGGGGCGTGGCCGTTGAACGGGTTGCCTCACCCGGGGCGCTGCAGGAACAGATAGAAGAGGCGCAACGACGGCAGGAAGGCTACGCCGGCGCCATCATCGGCATTACCCGCCACCTGCTCAACTCCAGCCAGTACTGCAACCTGGTGCGTTCCCTGGAAGTGGAACGCGACTGCCGCACCCTATTGCTGACGCCCACTCTGGAAACCCATGACACGCCGCTGTCGGGCCTGGCCAGCGGCCACCTGACCAAACCGGTCTGCCGGGACGCCCTCTACGACGAACTGCTGTTGCTGATCCATGGCATTCAGTCGGGCAACCGAAGCGCGCCGGAAGCCGCGCTACCATTAAGGCAGAACAGCGGCTCAGGCACGCCCCGCATTCTGGCGGTGGACGATAACGAAGCCAACCTGAAACTGGTGATGACCTTGCTCAATGACTGCCGCCTGGAAGCCGAAGGCGCCTCCAGCGGATTCGAGGCATTGACCAAGGTGCGCCAGAAGGCGTTTGACCTGGTGTTCATGGACCTGCAGATGCCCGGGATGGACGGCGTGGAAACCACGGCCCGCATCCGTGATCTGGACAGCGGTTCACACCACACCCCCATTATTGCCCTGACCGCCCACGCTCTGGCGGACGAACAGGAACGGCTGGCGCAACAAGGCTTCGACGGCTATATGCCCAAGCCGATCAGCAGCAGCCAACTGGTAGAACTGATTCGCGAATACACCGGCTACGACTGCACCAATAGCGCCGACCGCTTCCGGATCTCCGAAGTACGGGATACCCGCCGGACACTGCGGCCTTCAAACCGCCGGATGCAGCAGGACTGCGTCAGTGTAGAGGAGAGCATTCAACTGGCGGCGGGCAAGGCCGATCTGGCGGAGGAGCTGTTCAGCATGCTGCTGGAGCAGTTACACACCGATATCGACCGGATTCAGGCGCTCTGGCAGACCGGCGACAACGAGCCCCTGCTTGAGTGCGTGCATAAGCTTCACGGGGCCACCCGGTACTGCGGCGTTCCCGAGCTGCGCACAGCCGCCAACCGGTTCGAGACCGCCCTGAAGTGCGAGGCTCCGGATCGTGAGCTGTTAAAAGATCAACTGATTGCGGCCATGGAGCGGCTGCAGATCTGGAGTGAGCAGACCGACTGGCAGCAACTGTTCCGGGAACAGCAGCGCCAGCCGGAAACCACCTGACTGTTGATCAGGCCCTGGCCCGGTCAAGAATCGCCTTCATGTCCCGGACCGCATCTTTCAGGCCGGTAAAGACGGCACGGGCGATGATCGCATGGCCGATGTTCAGTTCATTGATACCCGGAATAGCGGCCACCCGCTCGGTGTTGTGGTAATGCAGACCATGGCCGGCATTCACAATCAGCCCCTTCTTGCGGGCATAGGCCACGGCATCGGCAAGCACTTTGAATGAGGCTTCCACCGCTTCGGGTTCCCCGGCCTCGGCATATTCACCGGTATGCAACTCAACCACCGGCGCACCGCAGCGCACCGCCGCGTCGATCTGTACCGGGTCCGGATCGATAAACAACGAAACCTCGGCGCCGATTTTTGCCAGACGATCACAGGCCTTGGCCACGCGCTCTTCCTGGCCATCCACATCCAGTCCACCTTCGGTGGTGAGCTCCTCGCGTTTTTCCGGCACCAGGCAGACACATTCCGGGCGCACCTGCTCGGCGAACGCCAGCATGGCGTCTGTCACCGCCATTTCCAGATTCATTTTGGTCTGCAGTACTTCCCGCAACAGCAGCACATCCCGGTCCTGGATATGCCGGCGATCCTCACGGGGGTGAATGGTGATGCCATCAGCACCGGCTTCTTCCGCCACCAACGCCGCCTGCACGGGGTCCGGGTAACGGGTGCCCCGGGCCTGACGCAAGGTGGCCACATGATCAATATTCACTCCAAGCAGGACTCGGGTATTCATGATTCTCTCCCAGATGACGGATTCGAATGACTGAACAGGGAACGGCTGTGCAGCGGCCGGCCCTGCAAAAGGTAATCCACCAGCACCCGCATGACGCGCTTGGCGGTTTTACGGGGCGCTTCACTCATGAAATCGCCGGCCGCCAGTGCCAGCAATGCCTCACCCGGCAATTGGCGCAATGGCAGCTCGGGCGCGAGATTGGAAACGATCCCCTGGCCCGGGTCGTAGCCATAGAGCTCCCCCGCCTGTACAGACATACCGGTATCCGTGGTTTCGTCCCAGGCAAAATCGTAGCCCAGCGAGGCGGCAAATGCGCGCTCAAAACGCCTCAGCAACGGCTCCACATCGTCCTGTGAAGACAGATCCGCCAGGGCCTGCAGGGTTTCAATGTAGCTGGCAAACAACGCGGGGGAGGGATCGGCCACCGGTAACACCCGCTGAACCAGTTCATTAATGTAGAAACCACTGTACAACGCGCGGGGTTGGCTGACCGCTGGCGCACTGCGCACTTCCAGCTGCACCAGGGTTTTCAGCTCACTTTTGCCGGTCCAGTCCACTAATAACGGCTGGAATGGCTGAAGCTGGGCCTTGAGCGGGCTCTTGGTGCTGTTGGCGCCTCGGGCAACCACACTCATGCGGCCGTGATTCAGAGTAAACAGATCCACCAGCAAGGCGGTTTCGCGCCAGGGTCGCCGATGGACCACATAAGCGGGCTCTTGCTGCACCGCGCCCTTCATGGCGGCCTCAGAAATCGCTCATGCCCAGGCTTTTCAAAGCCCTGTCGCTGTCAGCCCAGCCTCGCTTGACCTTGACCCAGAGCCGGAGCATCACCTTGGATCCGAACATCCGCTCCATATCAACCCGGGCTTCCTGACCGATACTGCGCAGGCGCTCACCCTTATCGCCAATGATGATTTTCTTCTGGCCTTCCCGTTCGACCAGAATCAGTGCCGAAACATGCAGGGTATTGCCCTGGTGCTTGAACTCTTCAATCTCCACTGCCACGGAATACGGCAGTTCAGCGCCCAGTTGACGAGTGATTTTCTCCCGGACCATTTCGGCCGCCATAAAGCGTTCACTGCGGTCTGTGATCTGATCATCGGGGTAGAAGTGGACACTTTCGGGCAGGAAACGGCCAACAGCCGATTCCAGCGGCTCCAGATTGGTCTCTTTCAGTGCCGAAAGAGGAATGATCTCGGCAAAGTCCCGCTTTTTAGACAGAGCCTCCAGATGGGGCAACAACAGCTCCCGTTTCTCCAGCTTGTCGACTTTGTTGACCGCCAGGATAACCGGGCACTTTACCCGCTTGAGCTTCTCCAGCACCATCTCATCGGCACTGGTCCACGCCAGCTGATCCACCACGAAGACCACCACATCCACGTCGATCAGGGCGGACGCCGCCGCCTTGTTCATATAGCGGTTCAGGGCCCGGGGCTCATCCTCATGCATGCCCGGTGTATCGACATAAATGGCCTGTACCGGGCCCTCGGTCTTGATGCCCAGAACCTGATGCCTGGTGGTCTGAGGCTTCCGTGAGGTGATGCTCAGCTTCTGGCCAAGGATGTGATTGAGCAGTGTGGACTTGCCCACATTCGGCCGGCCGACAATGGCGACGAAACCACAGCGGCTTTCCGGGTTTTCCGGGCGGGTAATATCAGTCATCAGGAATTCTCCACACCCAGTTGCTTGAGTGCATTTCGGGCGGCCTGCTGTTCAGCAACACGTCGACTACTGCCAGTGCCGGTGGTTTTACGGTCCAGCGAGGGCAAGGCGCAGGAGACATGGAAAGTCTGGTTGTGGGCCTCGCCGTCAACAGAAATCACTTCATAGCGCGGCAACGGAAATTGCCTGGACTGCAGGTACTCCTGCAACCGGGTTTTCGGATCTTTCTGGGTGTCCTGAATATCCAGGTTTGCCAAGCGCTGTTCAAACCAGCGTAACACCTGAGCCCGACAGGTATGAAAGTCGCTGTCCAGATAAATGGCCCCAATAATGGATTCCACGGCATCGGCGAGTATGGACTCACGGCGGAAACCACCACTTTTCAGCTCTCCCGAACCGAGCCTCAGATACTGGCCCAACTGAAATTCACGACCGATCTCGGCGAGGGTAACCCCCTTGACCATACGGGCCCGAAGCCGGCTCAACTGCCCTTCCCGGGCCTTCTCAAAATGAAGATACAGATATTCGGCGATCACCATGTTCACGATAGAATCGCCCAGAAACTCAAGACGTTCGTTATTCTGGTTGCCAAAACTGCGATGGGTCAGCGCCAGCAGAAGCCGCTCCGGTTCCTTGAACTGGTAGCCAATGCGGCGCTGAAGTTGGTCTAGGTCTGGTTGTGAACTCACTGGCCCTGAAACTCATACTCGTGCTGGAAGTGCACAACGGTGTCCACGTTCCGGAAGATGTTATTGCGAACCTCGTAATCCACCTTGATCACGACCAGTTCGCCATTTTTTTCAACGGAGATGTTCTTTGGATCAAAACCGTCAACATTATTCACACTCAGGCGCTTGTTAATCAGGCTGCGCACCTGTGCAGGCCCCATCTGTGACAGGCCGTCGGTACCATCCAGGCTTTCCAGAGCCTCCTGGATGGTAAAGTCATCCAGGTAGGCCGGCCCGATCTTGATCGCCAGAGTCAGCAGGCCACCAAAGAACAGAGCCATGATCATCATCGTCAAAGCGCCGCCCTGCTGAGTGGTCAGGCCTGCGGGATAGTGTCTTCTCATCGTCTTGTACTCCGGAACCATCAGAATTATTGGATGCCACCCACCCGATCAAAAGATGGCAGACTTGTCAGTGATTTCCAGTGCATCCAGATGGCAAAGGCCTTGCCCACCACCATCTCATCCGGCACCGTGCCCCAGAAACGGCTGTCGTTACTGTTGTCGCGGTTATCGCCCATGACAAAGTAATGGCCTTCAGGAACAACCCATTCTCCCTCACCGGAACCGCTCACCCGCCCCATGGTCAGGTACAGATCATGTTCAACCTCACCCAACTGTTCCCGCCAGCGTTCCATGGGGGGCAAGCGCGCAACGAAATCCCGGGGAACCGGCTCATCATTGATGAACAGTTGCTTGTTGCGGTAACGAATATGATCGCCCGGCAGGCCGACAACCCGCTTGATGTAATTGGTGGTGCCATCCTCAGGATAGCGGAACACCATGACATCACCCCGCTCCGGATCGCCGATCTCAACAATCTTGGTACCGGCCACCGGCAGGCGCAGGCCATAGGCGTACTTGTTGACCAGGATAAAATCCCCCACTTCGAGGGTCGGCAACATGGAGCCTGAGGGGATCTGGAACGGCTCGATCAGGAACGACCGAAGCACCAGGACTACCGCCAGCACGGGGAAAAATGAGCGGCTGATATCCACCAGCCAGGGTTCCCGGTCCTCGAACTCATCGGCCGATTCGTCTACCTGGCCACCCTGCTCTGCGCCGGCAAGCCGACGCTTTCTCAGGAACGCGATGTCCGCCAGCCAGACCGCTCCGGTCACGAAAGTCAGAACCACCAGTACCAGTGGAAAATCGATGTCCATCCAGGTGCCTTTTTAGTTATCCACTTTCAATACAGCAAGAAACGCTTCCTGAGGCACCTCGACATTACCCAGCTGCTTCATGCGTTTTTTACCTTCCTTCTGCTTCTGAAGCAGTTTCTTTTTACGGCTGACGTCGCCACCGTAACACTTCGCCGTTACGTTCTTGCGCAGGGCCTTGACCGTTACCCGGGAGACCACCTGGGTACCAATGGCAGCCTGAATGGCAATATCAAACATCTGACGCGGGATCAGCTCTTTCATCTTCTCGATCAACTGGCGCCCTTTGCGGTGGGACAGATCCCGGTGCACAATCAGCGCCAGGGCGTCGACACGATCCCCGTTGATCAGCACATCCAGTCGAACCAGGTTGGCACTCTGGAAACGGACAAAGTGGTAATCCAATGACGCAAAGCCACGGCTGGCCGATTTGATCCGGTCAAAGAAGTCCATCACCACTTCCGCCATCGGCAGCTCGTAGGTGAGCTGTACCTGTGTGGACATGAAGTGCATGTTCTTCTGCACACCGCGCTTTTCTTCACACAGGGCAATGACATTACCGAGGTGCTCCTGGGGTACCAGGATGTTGGCCTCGACAATGGGCTCACGCATTTCTTCGATGGAACCAATATCCGGAAGCCGTGATGGGTTGTCCACCGACAGAGTCTCACCCTGCTTGGTGACCACTTCATAGATTACCGTCGGCGCCGTGGTAATCAGATCCAGGTCGTACTCTCGTTCCAGCCGCTCCTGGATGATCTCCATGTGCAGCATGCCCAGGAAACCACAGCGGAAACCGAAGCCCAGAGCATCCGAGTTCTCGGGCTCAAAGAACAGCGAGGCGTCGTTGAGGGTGAGCTTTTCCAGGGCATCCCGGAAATCGTCATAATCGTCGGCGCTGACCGGGAACAGACCGGCGTATACCTGGGGTTTGACTTTCTTGAACCCCGGCAGCATCGGGGTTTCTTCCGCAAACTTCTGGTGCACGATGGTGTCACCCACCGGCGCACCGTGGATATCCTTGATTCCCGCAACGACGAAACCGACGTCACCCGCTTCAAGCACATCAGTGTCGGTGGGCTTGGGATTGAAGACACCGACCTTGTCGGCGTTCCAGGCTTTCTTGGTGGACTTGATAACGATCTTGTCGCCTTTACGCAGTACACCTTCGGTCACCCGAACCAGTGACACCACGCCCAGGTAGTTATCAAACCAGGAATCAATAATCAGTGCCTGCAACGGCGCGCTGCGATCACCCTTGGGGGGCGGAATCTTTTTGATCAGATCCTCGAGTACATCCTCAACACCCAGTCCGCTTTTGGCACTGCAGCGCACGGCATCGGAAGCGTCAATGCCGATAATGTCTTCAATTTCCGCCGCAACCCGCTCGGGCTCGGCCTGGGGCAGGTCCATCTTGTTCAGGACCGGCACCACCTCAAGGCCCTGTTCGATAGCGGTGTAGCAGTTGGCCACCGACTGGGCTTCCACACCCTGACCGGCATCCACCACCAGCAGCGCCCCTTCACAGGCGTACAGTGAGCGGGACACCTCGTAGGAGAAATCCACGTGGCCCGGGGTATCGATGAAATTCAGTTTGTAGGTTTCCCCATCCTTTGCCTTGTAGTTGAGCGTAACGCTCTGGGCCTTGATGGTGATCCCGCGTTCCCGCTCCAGATCCATGGAGTCCAGGACCTGTTCGGCCATTTCACGGTCTGTCAGGCCACCGCAGATCTGGATAAAACGATCCGCCAGCGTGGATTTACCGTGGTCGATGTGGGCAATAATGGAAAAGTTACGGATTCGGCTCAGTTCAGTCACAGACAATGATTACTCATATAAGACGTAGGATTGAGCCCGGAGGGGCCGCTACCGGGATCCGGGAACGGCGTGATTTTACCGGTTACAGGCCGCCATTGCCATGATCAGGAAATAAGCGGCTTCTCGTACTGCCGGATCAGGAATCCGATCAGGGCATCTTCGTCCAGCGGATAGCTGAACAGATTGCCCTGGCACTGGGCGCAACCGGCGGATTTCAGGAACGTCAGCTGCTGTAGCGTTTCCACCCCTTCCGCCACCACCGTCAGGTGCAGCTTGTGAGCCAGGGCGATCACCGCCGACGCCACATCGGTGGCACTGACGTTGTAGGGAATGTCGCGAATGAAGCGATGATCAATCTTGATCACATCCAGCGGCAACTGCTGCAGCGCCACCAGTGAGCAGGAGCCGGTACCGAAATCATCCAGAATCAGGCACACGCCCAGATCGTTCAGGGACACCAGCAATTCCCGCAGCATTCTCGGATCTTCATTGAGCAACTCCGCCGGCATTTCCAGCTCCAGCCGCTCGGGAGAGACCCCCGTCTCGGTAATTACCCGCCGGATCATGTCCAGGAAGCCGGAGTCCGTCAGCTGACGCACCGAGAAGTTCACCGCCATCTTCAGCGACTCGAACCCGGCCCGCTCAAGCGCCTGGACCTGGATACAGGCTTGCCGCAGCGCCAGCTCGCCCAGGCGGATAATCAACCCGGTTTCTTCCGCCAGAGTGATGAACTGCTGGGCCGAGACCAGGCCTTTTTCCGGATGATGCCAGCGCAGGAAAGCCTCCACACCGATCACCCGCTGAGTGGCCAGATCCACTTTTGGCTGGTAGTGCAGGACAAACCGGTCGCCATCGAGTGCCGTGGCCAGCTCTTCCTGCTGCAGCAAGCGACGGGCGGCCTGGATGTTCATGGCCGGCGTGAAGAACTGATAGGTATTGCGCCCCAATTCCTTGGCGCGATACATAGCTAAATCGGCATATTTCATCAGCGCGCCTGCATCCTCACTGTCGTGAGGGATCATGGTGATCCCGATGCTGACGGTCACACCTACCTCATGGTCGTTCAGTCGAATACGCTGGCACAGGCGCCGCAAAATGTTTTCCGCCACTTTGCCGGCGGCTTCAGAGCCGCTGATCCGGGACAACAACACCACAAATTCGTCGCCACCGAGCCGGGCCACGGAATCTTCCTCACGGACACAGCCTTCCAGCCATTGCGCGACCTGACGCAGAAGTTCGTCACCGGCATCGTGCCCCAGGGTATCGTTGATCCGCTTGAAACCGTCCAGATCAAGGAACATCAGGGCTGCCGCCTCGCCACTTCGGCGACTGCGACGAACCACGTGATTCAACCGATCCCGGAACAGCTGCCGGTTGGCGAGCCCGGTCAGTGGATCGTAGAACGCCAGCCGGTGCAGTTCGGACTGAGCCGCCTTGAGCTGGGTAAGATCGCGAAGGCTCAGAACCACACCGTTGACGCCAGGCACCGAGAGCATCGCGGTGAAGGTGCCTTCCATATCACGCCATTGGCCATCGGCATCGCGCACCCGGGCACGCACCACCGGCATCTGTTTGCCCGGTGAGGCCATGGACTCTTCAAAGCCTCTTTGCAGGTGCGACCAGTCATCCATGTGCACCAGCTTCTCGAATTCCAGGGCTTCCACCTTGTCCGGATCGAATCCCAGGATGTCACGACTGGACGGGCTCGCATACAGCGGGCGCCCCCGACGATCCATGACCAGAGTGACGTTGGCTGCACCCTCGGTGATCGCGCGATAGCGACCGGCGCTGACCTGGGCAATCAGCCGGGAGCGAATCAGGGCCAGCACGAACAGCCAGAGCAACAAACTGATGGCCAGGCCAGAGCCGAGAACAATAGGAGGCCGTGGATCGGCGGCGAGATAATCAAAGGCTGGTGTTGAACGGGTCTGCAGCAGCCATTCCCGGCCACCGTGTCGGATGGTCTGGCTCATTTCAAAGCTGAATTCGTTGTCCAGCGAACCGAGATTGGAGCCATACATCAGGGTATCTCGTGCCACCACCCCGCTGTCGTAGATGCGCACATCCAGAAATGGCGATATCAGGCCAACAATACCGTCGATCAGGTTGTTCATCCGGAAGGCACTGAACACGTAGCCGGCCAGCATCATGCGGCGCTCGGCCCGGATCTCCGGAATCTCGCCGCCCTGGAACACCGGGTAGTACATCAGAAAACCGGCCTGATCCTCGGCCACAGACTCCTGCACCAGCACAACCTTGCCGGTGACCGTCGGGATAGCGTCATCCCGGGCCTGCTCCATGGCGGTGCGGTGGATGGGGTCACTGAAAGCGTCATAACCCAGCGCCTTGCGATTACGCTCGGTGCCCGGCTCCAGATAAACCATGGGATAGTAGTAGGGCCCGGTACCCAGCGGCTTGACCAGATAATTGTAGAGCCCCTCCGCCCGAACCGAGGCAATGTGATCGGCCATTTCGCGGACACCAATACGCTCAACGTAGCCGATACCCTCAATACCGGGGTAATAACGATTGATATCGACGTTGTCGACGTACTCTTTCCACTGATCGCGTGTGACTTTACCGGTGACAGCAAACAGACCGGCACTGCCGGCAAGAACCTGTTCGTAATTGAGCAGGCGTTCTTCAATCGCGGTCTTAAGCTGCAGGGACTGAGTGCGGAATCGGGCCTCGGTGCGATCTTCAACCAGCCGGATGGAGACCTGCCAAAGCAATACCGTCGCAACCACAGACACCAGGAATACCACCCAGGCGATCCAGGAATTGCGCAGCTTCAGCAACTGACGGAGGGGAAGATCCTTTTTGGTCATCATCGTGTTCGGCCCATTCCATGACCCGGTTTATTGTCGAATCCGGCGAGTATAACAAAAGTGTTCTTGAACCCACAGTTTGGCCGGCCGTTGGCGCTGAGGTGTGGCCGACAGCTTGGTCGGTGCTCCTGACACTCTTTGGAATTCAGGCTGGCTTGAGGAGGTACAGACGGGAGCTACGGTCGCAAAGCGCCGTTCTTTGAATACACAATCCTATCGGTTCATTGCTTAATAATCCGCGTTTGCTGCGTCCGGCGGAGAACCGCCAGGTTTCAGGGATTCCGAAAGAAAATCCAGCAGCAGCCTTATCTTCGGCGACAGATGACGGTTATGGGGATACACCGCCCAGATACCGTCATCGTCTTCCTGATAACGGGTCAGCACCGGAATCAACAGCCTGGAATCCAGTGCGCTCTGAACGTAGTAATCCGGAAGCTGAACAATGCCAATCCCCTTGAGGGCGGCATCAAGCAGGGCCCTGCCACTGTCGCAACGGATGTTCCCCGTTACCCGTACATTGCGCGGCTGGCCCGCTTCCTGGAAGCGCCAGTAATCCAGATTTCCCAGCAGGCAGTTGTGGTTCGCCAGTTCGGTCAACGAGTGGGGCGTGCCGTGCGTGGCGAGATAATCGGGCGAGGCACACACGTATAGGGTTCGGGATGCGAGACGCCGGGCCATCAAGGTCGAATCCTCGAGCTTTCCCATGCGCACGGCAAGATCGTACCCCTCAGCGACCAGATCCAGTGTCTGGTTGGTAAGCTTCATGTCCACGTCGAGTTCGGGGTATCGCAAAACGAAGTCATTGACCAGCGGCGCAATGGATTTCTCTCCATAGGTCACCGGCGCAGTCAGCCTCAGCCTGCCTCGCGGGACCAACTGCATGTTGGTAATAGAGCGTTCCGCCTGCTCCAGGGCATCAAGTACCTGCCGGCAGTGCTGGTAAAAGATCTGTCCGGCCTCGGTTACCGACACCCGGCGTGTGGTGCGGTAGAACAACCGGGTCGATAGGCGGGCCTCCAGGGCACTGACCTGGCGGCTGACCTGTGCCGTCGACACGTCCAGTCGCTTCGCGGCACGCGTGAAACTCTCGGTTTCGGCAACCGCCACAAACTCGTTTATCCCTTCCCAGCGATACATGGTTTTCCCCGTTTGCTTTGCAACACCCGATTATTGCACACACGTAAAGGTGATTTGATAAAAACAGCGATTATCAATCAAATAGCCATAAATACAATATGGACTTCGCTTGGGCGTCCCGCCCTTCCTGAATAATCAATGGAGAACGTTATGGCTGAGATAATCAAATCAAAAGCAGCAATTGCCTGGGGCCCGGGTCAGCCACTGTCGGTTGAAGAGGTGGACGTGATGCCCCCGAAAGCAGGGGAAGTACGGATAAAAGTGATCGCAACCGGTGTATGCCACACCGATGCGTTTACCCTCTCGGGTGAGGATCCCGAGGGCAACTTTCCCTCAATCCTTGGCCATGAGGGGGGCGGCATTGTAGAGGCGATTGGTGAAGGCGTTACCAGTGTTGCCGTCGGCGATCATGTGATTCCTTTGTATACCCCCGAATGTGGCGAGTGCAAATTCTGCCTGTCCGGCAAAACCAACCTGTGCGGGAAAATCCGCGAAACCCAGGGCAAGGGGCTGATGCCCGATGGCACCAGCCGCTTCTACAAGGACGGCCAGCCAATCTATCACTACATGGGCTGCTCGACCTTCTCCGAGTACACCGTTCTGCCGGAGATTTCGCTGGCGAAGGTCAACAAGGAAGCCCCGCTGGAAGAGGTGTGCCTGCTCGGCTGCGGCGTAACCACCGGCATGGGCGCGGTCATGAATACCGCCAAGGTGGAAGAAGGCGCTACGGTGGCCATTTTCGGTCTCGGCGGTATCGGCCTGTCTGCGATTATTGGTGCGACCATGGCCAAGGCGAGTCGGATTATCGTCATCGATATCAACAACAGCAAGTTCGACCTGGCACGACAGCTTGGCGCAACCGACTGCATCAATCCCAAAGACTATGACAAGCCGATTCAGGAAGTGATCGTTGAACTGACTGACGGTGGCGTGGACTATTCCTTCGAATGCATCGGCAACGTCGATGTCATGCGGTCCGCACTGGAATGTTGCCACAAGGGATGGGGCGAGTCGGTCATTATTGGCGTTGCCGGGGCAGGCCAGGAAATTTCCACCCGCCCGTTCCAGCTCGTTACCGGTCGCGTCTGGAAAGGCTCCGCCTTCGGAGGGGTCAAAGGCCGTTCCGAGCTACCCGGCATTGTTGAACGCTACCTGCAAGGTGAGTTCAAGCTGAATGATTTCATCACCCACACCATGGGCCTCGATGACATCAACGAAGCCTTTGAGTTGATGCACGAAGGCAAGAGCATTCGCAGCGTTATCCATTTCGACAAGTGATGTTGAGGGCGGCCTGCCACTTCGGCGGGCCGCCCCGCAACGGAGTGTCCAATGACCCTTGAAAACCTGAGCAGTAACAAAAGTTTTGGCGGCTGGCACAAACAGTACAGCCATCCGTCTGAAAGCCTTGGCTGCGCCATGCGCTTTGCGGTCTACCTGCCACCGCAGGTTGCCAATGGACAGAAAGTGCCGGTGCTTTACTGGCTTTCCGGCCTCACCAGCACAGACGAAAACTTCATGCAGAAAGGCGGCGCCCATCGCGCGGCTGCGGAACTGGGCATGGCCATCGTGGCACCGGATACCAGCCCCCGGGGCGATCACGTTGCCGACGATGAAAGCTACGATCTTGGCCAGGGGGCGGGCTTCTATGTAAACGCGACCGAAAGCCCATGGCATCCCCACTACCGCATGTACGACTATGTTCTGAATGAGCTGCCTGCACTGATCGAATCTGTTTTCCCGGTAACGAATCAACGCTCGATTGCGGGCCATTCAATGGGTGGTCATGGCGCCCTGGTTCTGGCTCTGCGCAACCCGGAGCGCTACCAGTCCGTGTCGGCCTTCAGCCCGATCAGCAACCCGGTAAACTGCCCATGGGGCAAAAAAGCCTTTACTGCCTACCTGGGCAAAGACAGCTCGCGTTGGGCCGAATACGACGCCAGCCTGCTGATGCGGGATGCAACACAGTTCGTACCGGCACTGGTCGACCAGGGAGACGCGGATAACTTCCTGACTGAGCAGCTTCGGCCAGAGGCGCTTGAGGCCGCAGCCAGCATCAACAATTACCCGCTGGAGCTCAATTTCCGGGAGGGCTACGACCACAGCTACTTCTTTATCTCGAGCTTTATCGAGCAGCATCTGCGATTTCATGGCAGGCATCTGGGGTGCGGCTCGAAGCATTGATATCGAGACAGACTGGACGTAGGTTTTTCACAGCACTGGGGAAATTGGCTCATATCACATCGGGGGGCTGTGTTCGCTTTTGTTGAGTCTTGCCGGGGGTGCGGACGTTCGCGAAGCCAATTGTTAATGGCCAATTAAAATGA
>NZ_DIHV01000081.1:36310-42745 GCF_002420325.1 Marinobacter sp. UBA5687 | reverse complement strand
CTAGCCTGGAATGACCACCCTCGTCTGGTGGAAAAGGTCGCTGACTACACCCAGGATCCGGCTCGACTGCACGAAGCCGGCACCCTGTTGTTCACCCTTGGGTTTATCTGGGTCGCAAGTCTCATGGCGTTCTGGCGCTGTCGGGCACTCGGGCGCTGGTTCATTGCCCTGATGGTGAGTTGGCTGGTGTTCACATCCTGGGGTTATCGGATTCTCGAGCCATTGCGCACACCCAGAAATGTGCTCGCCGCAGCCGAGCAGTTCGTGCCTGCCGGCGGGCAGATTGGCATGATTGATTTCCGTGAACAGTTTATTCTTTTCTCGAAGCGGGATTTCACTCATTTCAGCTTCTTCAGTTCACTGGAACAGGAAGATCGTAATGCATGGGTCTGGATGAAGAAGACGCCAGACAGTTACCTCATTGTGGCCGATCGGCATGCTCTGTCGTGCTTCACCACTGACGGCGCAAAATCAATTGGCACCGCTCACCGGGATACCTACGTGCTGCTGAGCGACCAGGACATGACTGACAGCTGTGAACCACCGGACAAGGTGACACGCTTTACCACCGAAAACCCCGGGAAGTGGTTGGACTGATGCAACCCTGAGAACACCGCAAATTTTGTTGGTCTCACGTACAATGGGCGCTTTTGAATTCTCAAGGAGGCGCCCTTGCTCCCTCGCTCGCAGATTGCACAAGAATGGCAGGCCTTCTGGCTGGCCCTGGGCTTCCTGACTCGTATCCCAATGCTCGTTCGGATTGATTACTCCCAGCGCCTGATGAACCAGAGCAGCGTTTATTTTCCCCTGGTGGGCCTTCTGCTCGGCCTTGGCTATTGCGCCGCCTACTTTCTGTTCTCATTGGTGGCCAGCCCGCTGGCGGCCATTATCCTGGTAGTTATTCTGCACCTGTTTATCACCGGGGCCTTCCACGAAGATGGCCTGGCCGACAGTGTTGATGCTCTCGGCGGCGGCTATACCGTTGAAAAACGACTGGAGATCATGAAAGACAGCCGGATCGGAACCTATGGCACAGTGGCACTGGTGATGGCCTTGCTGCTGAAAGTAGCTCTGCTGGCTGAGGCTGAATTGATCTGGCTTGCGTTGCTGGTGGCACCTGCGGTTTCCCGGCTGACACCACTGATATTGATGGCCTGCCTGCCGTACGTCACTGACCCCGATAAGAGTAAATCCAAGCCGGTGGCAGACGGTTTCTCCCGCAGCCGTTTGCTGGCGGCCGCGGGGTTTGTATTGTTGCTGGCAGCCGGATTATCACTCTGGCAGCCGTTACTGATTCCCGCAGCCATAACGGCCGTCCTGCTGGTTGCTGTGTTCTGGGGCAGCTATCTTCGTAGCCAGCTCGGTGGTTACACCGGCGACACCCTGGGCGCAGCTGTCGTGTTCAGTGAACTGGCGCTGTTGCTGTTTCTCTAACGTGGGGGCATCGTCAGTTATCCACCGTGAAGGACACTATCCGGGACAGGTGGCTGATGGGCATTTCCGTCTCTTCGTGCCAACGGTTGAACGCCTCCTGGGCCTGGCTCATGCCTTTCTTGCTGGCCGGTGAGGCATCCAGTATTCCGGCCCGGGTCAGGGCGGTAACCACATCGTGGGACAGGATAAAACCATCCCAACCCACCCGGCGCAGGAAGTACTGGGCTGAGTTCCCCCCCAGACGCTCACCGTTACGCTTCAGGTAGAGCAGCAGCCCCACCTGATCGGTCGACGGCCACTGGGCCAGAAACTGACCAAAGCTGCCATGGTCTTTCGCCACATCCATGATCATCCGGGCATTTTCCGGCACGGTCCGGATCTTCTGCATGTTGCGAACGATACGCTCGTCTGTAGCCAGCTGCTCGATCACTTCTGGCGGCACCTGCTGCCAGTAGGCGGGCACAAACCCTTCGAAGGCCGCCTCAAAATCCGGCCACTTGTTCTCGATTACCCGCCAGACAAAACCAGCCTTGAAAATGCATCGGGTGATCTCGGACAGGTAACGGTCGTCGCCGATCTCCGCCAGACGATGTTTTTCGGTGACCGGAGGCAACAGGGATTTCAGGGCCTGCTCGCCACCCTTCCGGGCCAAGGCCTGCTGGTAAAACACAGAAAACTTCATAGACCCTCCACAGAGATCCCCAAATTGGGACTTAAAGATCCCAATATGGGATTGAAAATACCCAAATCAGGTACTAAAGTACCCATATTGAGACTCATGAGATGCGACCTGACCATGCCTGGAACCAGTATCGGTGACGCACTGTTTACCAAAACCCAACAGCGCCTGCTATCGCTTATCTACGGCCATCCAGACCAGAGCCTGTACCTGAATGAACTGGTACGTCTAGCAAATATAGGGCGCGGCACCGTTGTCCGGGAGCTGGCCAAACTGACCGATTCCGGTCTGGTCGTCATGACCCGCCAAGGCAACCAGAACCACTACCAGGCCAACCCGGACAACCCGATCTTCGATGAGCTGAAACACATCGTCCAGAAAACCTTTGGTATTTCCGATGTGCTCCGGAATGCCCTGGCGCCACTGGCGGATACTCTCGAACAAGCCTTTATCTACGGTTCCGTGGCAAAAGGGGATGCCCATGCGGGCAGCGATGTCGATGTCATGCTGATCGGCCACGATCTCAGTTACAGCGAGGTTATGGAACTGCTGGCCCCCGCCGAACAACAATTACAACGAACCATCAATCCCACGTTATACTCTCCCGCCGAGTTCGAGCAGCGTATCAAAGACAATCAGAGTTTTGTCACCCGGGTGCTGGACCAACCCCGCCTCGACCTCCGCTTCAGCCACTGAGACAAGACACATTGCATGGAAGCACTCGATAATCTGGTCAGGATCCGACGACTCAAGGCAGAACCACCTGATGCCCGGGAGTTCGAAGGCATGCTCAAGGCTGCCGACACCAAGCTCCGGGACGCCTGCATTGAGGGATTGTCTGAGGACAGCCAGTTCTCTCTGGCTTATGGCGCCGCCCACGCATTATCGCTCGCCGCCCTGAGATGGCACGGGTATCGTTCCGAAAGCCGTTATATTGTCTTCCAGTGCCTGCAACACACCATTGGCTTACCCAATGCCAAATGGCGCGTGTTGGACAAGTGTCATTCGGCCCGCAATCTGGCCGAATACGAGGGCCACATGGACGTGAACCCCCAATTGCTGAAGGAGCTGATTGCGATCACTCGCGAGCTGCAATCACTGGTGAGGGATCTGCCGCCAATAGGAAACTGACGTCCATCCCGATGTCAGACCTGCTTTAACCGGGCCAGCAGGGACTCCTGATCAAGGGCGCCACCCCAGGTATTACCATGTACCAGATCTTCCAGCGGCAGCCGGGAACGCCAGCCTTTGGACTGTAATTCCGGTTGCTCCAGGAATTCACTGACATAGCCCAGGCAGAGATAGGCCAGTGGGTATACATGATCCGGTAACTGCAGGATATTCGACAGTACATCCTGATCCAGGATGCTCACCCAGCCCACGCCAATGCCCTCGGCCCGTGCCGCCAGCCAGAGATTCTGCACCGCCAGGCAGGTGCTGAACAGATCCATTTCCATAATGGAATTACGCCCCAGGACATTGGGGCCGCCGCGGGATCGATCACAGGTGATGCAGAGGTTGATGGGGCTTTCCAGAATGCCCTGCAGTTTCAGGCTCCGATAGGTTTGCTGGCGCTCGCCGGTGTAGTTTTCCGAGGCCTTTGCGTTTTCATTGTTAAAACTGTCCAGCACCTGCTCGCGCACCGCCAGGCTGTCGATCACGATGAAATCCCAGGGCTGCATGAAGCCGACGGACGGGGCGTGGTGGGCAGCTCTCAGGATGCGCGCCAGAACCGCCTCCGGAATGGCATCCGGCAGGAACTGAGAGCGCACATCCCGGCGCTCGAAGATGGCCCGGTACAGGCCTTCGCGCTGGGCCTCGCTGAAGGGATCATTCGGGTTACTCACAACTGCAAAAGTCTCCTTAACCGGTCTGTGTCCAGGCACTGGTGCACCTGATCGGCCAGGCGATCAAGCTGCTGCAGACGGTGACGCTGGTAGTCCACCGACTGCTCGCCCTGTGTTTTAAGGCCTGCCCAGTCCAGAATGGCATTGCAGGCGGCTGGCTCGTCGAAGACGCCGTGGATATAGGTACCCGCCACCTGGCCATCCGCACTGACGGCGCCATCCGGCCTGCCTTCCAGCTCTGCAAATGGGCGCACCAGCGCGGCACCTTCCGTGACACCGTTGTGCATTTCATAGCCTTTCAGGGCGCTTGTCACCGCCGTGCTGGCAATATGGGAAGTCAGCCCACCAATTACCATTCGAAGCTGCTTGCCCGGCACCATACGGGTCACCATCTCGAACAGGGCCAGGCCCTCGGTTATACCGATTTCACCTTCCAGCCCTTCCGGGTCTTCCACTTTAAGTCCCAGCATCTGGAAGCCGCCACAGATACCCAATAGCTTGCCGCCATACCGCAGGTGTTTCTGGATGGCCTCCGGCCAGCCTTGTTGCTTCAGCCACTGCAGGTCGTGCCGGGTGCTTTTGCTGCCGGGCAAAATAACAAGATCGGCTGGCGGAATGGGTTCATCCGGCCCCACGAACACCAGGTCAACGCCCGGGTGGAGTCGCAACGGATCAAAATCGTTGTGGTTGCTGATTCGGGGCAATACCGGCACCACCACTTTCAGGGCGCCGGCCTCACTGGTGCCGGCGGCACTGACGCTGTCTTCGGAGTCGATCACCAACCCGTGCAGGTATGGCAAAACGCCGAACACCGGCTTGTCCGTGTGTTCCGTCAGCCAGTCCAGCCCGGGCTCCAACAGCCCAATATCACCCCGGAACCGGTTGATGACAAAACCCGCCGTCCTGTCCCGCTCACTCTCGGAAAGCAACGCCAGTGTACCCACCAACTGGGCGAAAACCCCACCCTTGTCGATATCCCCTACCAGCAACACCGGGCAATCGGCGGCTTCGGCAAAACCCATGTTGGCAATGTCGTTGGCCCGCAGGTTGATTTCCGCGGGGCTGCCGGCGCCTTCGGCGATGACCACATCGTAGCGGGCGCTCAGATCCCGCCAGCTCGCCATCACCGAATTCATCGCCTCAGCTTTGTAGGCGTGGTAATCCAGAGCATCCATATTGCCATGGACCTTGCCCCGCAAGATCACCTGGGCGCCGCAATCGCTCTGGGGTTTCAACAACACCGGGTTCATGTCGCTGTGGGGCTCCAGGCCACAGGCCAGCGCCTGTAACGCCGTGGAACGGCCAATCTCGCCGCCATCCACGGTGACTGCACTGTTCAGGGCCATATTCTGGGGCTTGAATGGCGCGACTGAGACCCCCTGCCGGGCCAGCCAGCGACACAGCGCCGCCACCACCGTGGTTTTGCCAGCATCCGAGGTGGTGCCCTGCACCATCAGGGTGGGCATTTACAGCTCCACACCCTTCTGGGCCTTGATGCCCTGATCCTTGAAGGCATGTTTGACCACACCCATCTCGGTGACCGTATCAGCCAGATCAATCAGTTCCTGCGGAGCCCCGCGACCGGTGACCACCACATGCTGCATTTCCGGACGGGCCTGCAGGTCGTCCAGCACCCTATCGAGATCGATGTAGTCGTACTTCAGGGCGATATTCAGTTCATCCAGCAGTACCAGGTCATAGCTGTCATCGCTCAGCATGCTTGCTGCAACTTCCCAGGCATCGGTTGCGCTCTTAACATCCTGTTCCCGGTTCTGAGTGTCCCAGGTGTAGCCCTGTCCCATCACGTGGTAGGTGACGTTCGGCAGCTCACGGAAGAAAGCTTCCTCACCGGTGCTGAATGCGCCTTTGATAAACTGGACGATGCCCACTTTCATACCGTGGCCCAGAGCCCGGGCCACCATGCCAAAGCCTGAACTGCTTTTGCCCTTGCCGGGGCCGGTGAGCACCAGCAACACGCCCTGTTCTTTCTGGGCTCGGGCGATGCGCTCCTGCATGATTTTCTGCTTGGCGGCCATGCGCCTGGCATGGCGTTCGGGGTCTTTGGCGCGTTCACGCATGATGACTCTCCTTGGGTTAAAGCGTTCGAGTTGCTCAAGAAAACCGGATTTCCTCACCGCGAAAGATCGCGCTAATCAAAGCAGGCGCTGACGGGAAGTATCCGTGAAAATAGCTGGCCACCAGATTCTGGTCGCGATACACCGCCTCACCTTCCGAGCCAGCCTGTTTCTTCGCCCTGGCGGCAGGTAGCCACGGTGTCTCAAGACTCGAATGGTGATAGGTGTGGCCCCGCAACCCGCCGAGCTGGGTTTCCAGACTTTGCAGACCCAGTGCGGTCAGTCGGTTAGCCATGGTCGCCCGCCCGGGCACCAGGCCCAGCAGACGATGTACTTTGCCGTCTTTATCTGCCAGCTCTTCGGCACAGGCCATCAGACCACCGCACTCTGCCAGAATGGG